>JAYRNY010000600.1:0-3032 GCA_041911975.1 bacterium
AACCCGCTCAATCATTGTCTTTCCGGCTATCTTCGCCAAAGGTTTTCCCGGAAAACGACTGGCCTGGTAACGGGCAGGAATAATGGCAGCAATCTGGCGCTTATCGTTGGAGCTCATTTCCATCCTTTAGATACTGGGGATTGGCCTGCGAAAATTCGGACCCGTATTCTCCAAAAAACGAACCGTTATCGATTTGTTTTTGAAAATGAATGTCATACGCATTTAGCCAAGTCCGACAACCTTATTGCGACTGGATCGCAATACCAAACCGTTATCGGTTTATTTTTCGTGCGGAAAGACTGACCTGGTTTGGTTCTGCCGTGCCGCCCGGTCAGTGTCCAACAATTATCGGCCAGTTGTATTAGTAATTGTTAATGCGGCTTTGGTTTCAGGCTGTCGTCTTCGGTTGAGCACTGAGAACCCTTAGAAATCGAGCGTCTTGATATGTTAAATATGAACAGAGCATAATAAGTAAACCCGCGGGACTCCTAAAATGTGTTTTTTGTCGGTCAAAGTGGGGTGACAAGTCCCGAATATTGGGAATCTTGAACACAGAAGCACCGATTTCAAGAGGTACGTTCATTGAGCTGTAATTGTTGTCGGGACGAATCTGCCATTGGTCCAATAGCGCAGAAACTTTTAGGCAAAGAACAAGAGCTGATTGATGCAGCGCAAAAATTCCTCAGTAAAGCCACCGATCCTTTTTCGGGCGTAATCCAGTTCTTGCATGACCATCCAGAGGATTCTTCCTTGCCGGGTCTCATCGTAAATCGTGTTTTGCTTGGCGCCTTCGGTGATCCCGAAAAGATTCCCAGTTTGATCCGCGTGCTGGCTTCCCACGTGCATGAGATTGCCCGCAAGTCTGACGTGATCAACATTATTAACGAGCACGCCGCCGTTGAAAAATGGGGTCAATATCTGATCAAGCAGAAAGAGAAGATTGCTTTCAAGGTATGCCACGAGAAAGGCAAGCTCCTCCTCAACGACATTGTCGGTCTGGTTGCTGTTGAGCACGGCGTCGAGCTGCCGCTGGAGAGAATCCTTGTCAGCCCACCCAATCTCATCGTGACGGTTAAGCTCGGTCTATTGCGACCACAGAAGGTTGTAGAGATCTAGATTTGTCCAAACTGCCCGCAAATATCTCACATCGCGGCGGGCGCCACTGGGCGCCTGAAAATACGCTCGTAGCCTTCAAGATGAGCCTCGATATCGGCGTGGATGGTCTTGAGCTGGATGTGCAGCGCTGCGCTTCCGGTGAACTTGTGGTCATCCATGACGAGTTGGTCAACCGCACCACCAACGGTGTCGGTCTGGTGGAACAAATTACCTACGAGGAATTGCAAAGGCTTGATGCCGGCAGCTTTTGGCATGACGAGTATGAAGATGCCGGGCGAGTAAATTTCAAAGGCGAACGCATACCACTTCTAAAAGACGTTCTCGATCTGGTTGACGGAAGAGCCGTAATAAATATCGAATTGAAGAATGCCCCCATCCAATATCCGGGAATTGAAGACGAGCTAATTGATTTGCTTTCCGATTATCCTCACCGCGATAAGCTCATTATCAGCTCGTTCGATCACAAGTTGATGTACTACTTGAATGAGAAAAATTCCGGGTTGAAGATTGCACTTCTTGCGGATGCTCTTTTTGTTAATGTCGTTGGATTGGCAAAACAAATCGGCGCTGAATATTGGCACCCGTGTTTCGGTTCACTCAGAAAGGAAGCTGTGGAAGAAGCACATGCCGCTGGCTTGAAAGTGAACGCCTGGACGATAAACACTGCGCGTGAATGGAAAATGGCAGCAGATTGGCAGTTAGACGGTGTGATTACCGACGCTCCTCACGCTTACAAAGCATTCCTGGAAAAGCAAAGAGCCTTATCGGCTTAGTGCTTCGAATCAGGCTCGTGAGTCCGAATGGTGCTCCGCATCAGTCTTTTCGGGGTCCATCGAAACAGTGCGCTCGTCGGTTCTTGCGGGTTCCTCGCCATGGGCTCCCAATTGTTCTTCGTGCTCGATGATATCGAAAACTTTGCCGTCCACTTCGGCTTGAATTTGCTCGGCCAGCTCTTCGCCTAGTGCTCCTTTGCGAACGAGCTGCCTGATTGCGTCTTTGCGAACATCCAGCAAGTGTAGGCGCGTGCTTTCGAGTTCCAGTTCTCTGACTGACGCATCTTCCAGGTGGAGATCTTCGATTTGATTGTGGATCAATCTCTGTATTTCGATGATTTCGCTTTCCAATTCTTGATAGCTGCTCGGCGAAATGTGCCCCTGTTTCTTGAGCAGCTTCAGCGCTGCCAAGGCTTCGGATTCTGCAATTAGACGGCTTTTTAGAGCCTGGTATTGCCTGAGTTTCAGATTCTCCGGACGCATTCCGAGAATTCTTACCAGTGGTTCTATCGTCAGACCTTGAATCAACAGTGTAAACAAAACGACACCGAATGTGGTGATGATGAATTGCTCGCGATTGGGAAATTGAAATGGCAGGCTCAGTGCCAATGCCATACACAGTGAGCCTCTCAGTGAGCCCCAGAAAAGTATGTGTTGCCACTTCAGCGGTATTTGTTTGTCTTTGCTAGAGCAGAAAAATGGAAAAATGTACGCGACAGGAATGCGCGCTATGAGTATAGCTGCGATTGCAATGCCTATCAGGTGGCTGTATTTGACGAGCAAATCCAGCTTGACCTGCATGCCGATCAAGAGAAACACTAGAGAATTTACGATGAATGCTGCATATTCCCAGAAGCTATTGACGGCGAGGCGAGTCGTCGCGGACATGCCTCTTCGGCTGCCGTAATTGCCCATTACAATGCCAGCCGCCACGACTGAAATGACCGGTGAAACGTGCATTTGCTCGGCGACCAGAAAGGAGCCGTACGCCAAAATTGTTGTCAGAGTTATCTCCAGCAAGTGGTCGTCGAAATAGCGAGTCACCGTGGAAGCCGCCATTCCTAGCGCAGCCCCGGCGGTCATACCGCCTATCACTTCGACGGCAAATCGGCCGATGGTGGCATCAACGGAGAATACTGACTG
>JAYRNY010000601.1:0-4306 GCA_041911975.1 bacterium
ACGCTTTCCCGCGTAAAAGGCTTTTTCCGTAGATAAAAGCGTGGACTTTCGGACCACAGGACTCCATATAGCCAAAATTCGAGGACAGAAGTAACATGCCATGTTTTGCTCGGAGGCAATCGCGAATTGAGCCTTTGCGGGTGATTTTCATTGCCGGATTAAAACGTCCTTGGCGGTCAGGAACCCATACGGGCCTTCCTCTGGACACCGTTTAGCCTCCAATACCACGGCGGATTGGAAGTTTGCGTCCCAATATTAAGCCAATTCAGGTGGCGTTGACGGATAAAATGCTCTGATTATCGGAGGCTGGCGACAGGGTTAATTGTTCCCGCGCGGAAGTTTAGCCCCTGAGCGTCGGGTTGTTCCGAATCTACTGGCCGTTTTCCGACAAATCGACTGCCGGTCTGCCCTGGTTTTTGCGATAGATCATGAACCAGCGAAGATTGGTCGGCTCCGCCCCATCCAGGACTTCCATCGCGCGCATTGTTCCATTCGTATCGAACTTGCCCAGACCGCCAGTTATGCTGCGCAGCGCATTAACGTAGTTCTTTTGCGCTTCATCCACCTGTTGGTCGATGCCCTTGTTGAGCGGAATTGTCTGTTTGTCCATGCCCAGTCTCTTGCTGAACTCGATTGTCGGATTGCCATCCTTGTCCGTGCCGACAACTACATGAGGCTTGTCGCTGGTGATGTTCCTAATGCCATAGGAGCCGTCTTCTACCATTTTGGCGATCACGCCTTCACGATATTCTTTGGGTTGGCGCATGAGATCTGCCATCTTTACGCGCAAGTCTAGCCGTGCTTGCTCGTCTCCACCTAAAGCCAGACTGGCAGTCTCTTCAAGTCTATCGGCAGCTCTTTCCGGATGAGCAAAACGCTCGGATTGATAGGTAGAAGCAGGCTGGCGATCTGTGATTTGGACTTTAGGCAGAGGCAACGGTTTTTCTTTCGCTTCGGGCAGGCAGGACTTTGTGTTGTCCGGTTTTCCGTCTTTTCTGACGAAGTGGACGCCGGAATTGTCGAAGCTCAAATTGAAGTCTGGAATGGATGTGTCGCCTGGTTTTGCTTCATGCCTGCGGTTGATTTCTTTGTAGACGTCAATTTGCTGCTGCCGGCTCATTGTGCTGAGTACACATTCGACACTGACGCCACTGTTATAGGCAGAAACAACGCGGTCCGCGCCTTGCGCAACAGAAAACTCAGGGTTTTGTCCGCCCATGAGAACTCCTAGTATAGAAAGAGAGGATATATGTGCTTACCGGGGGACCTTTAAGCTACAGTAATTTCGTGGCAAATTTGTGGCTTTTTCGGCTACTTTTGCAGCATATCATCTACGGAAAGCCAGTCTTCCACGTAAATCTTGTCGAATGCCGTCGTGAATGCGCTCAAAGATAGGGTAGTAGAGCCGTCGGGATTGCGGTTGGATGGATCGATGGTGTATTCAGCAGGGTTGTCCCTGATTGGGTCATTTACCGTCACTTTGCCGCTTCTGTGGTCGTAGTCTATGATGCCGCAGACTGGGCTTCTGGAGATGAAGCGATTGCCGGCTACTCTTGGGCTGTTGCGCAATCCTGTTGCAATCATGAGGCGGCGTTGCTTAAAGCTGTTGCGCATCGAATTGCTTAGTTCGACCAACTGAACTCCGGTAACTTCCATCCAGTGACCACTCTGACCGTTCAAAACACGGCAGATTCGCTCCACGGTTTCTAAATGGTCGCGATCGATTCTGTCTATATTAGCGGCTTCGCACTGTTTGAAGGCGTGCTCGATGACCGCCATCCAGAAGCCGAATTTGCTTCCGTGCAGATATTCCATCAAACAGGTGGTTGACGGAGGCAAAACAGTGAACGTTTGGCCAGGCAGTCCAGGAAATCTGACCTGGTACTTTCCATCCTCAGTCTGGCTGATCATGCGAACTATGAGATGTGGGCACTGCACTATCAGCGCTTCGAAAATAGCCATGTATGTGCCCATCGCCGGGTCGGCTTTGGCGTGTTTGATCGCCTGCGGAAGAATGCTCTCCATAGGGTTGGCCGGATCTACATAAAGCGAGCGCGTGCTAGTTTCGCTTTTCTGCCAGCACTCATCCGAGCCCCAGCCGGCGATTTTGATCTGACCGCGAACTGCTTTTCTGTATCCATTTTTGTAGTGATGGATCAAGTCGTTTCTCGTCAGATTATTTGCTTTTGCCAATAGCGATCCTCTCGGCCCTTCAACTTCGCTTCTCAGCGTTTCGTACAGTGTCTGCAGAACTAGTTTGGAAACTGAATCACGCTCGTGGCGCTTGTCGTATGCGATCCTGAGTTGATGGATTGTCAGCGCGCCCTCATTGGCAATATCCAGTTCGTCGAATATGGCACCTACAACCGACACTGCATGCGGAGGCGCAGAGCATCTCGACTCTTGTTCATTTATTGTGGCTTCGTCAAAGCCAAGAATGTCGTCAATGGTGATACCGGAGCCCTGGCGGCAGAGCGCGTGTTTGCGGCTGGCGCAAATGGCATCATAGTGTGCTTCCAGCATTGAAATCAGTTGTATAGCATCCGACTGGTGCCAGATCTGGCGAGAAGCCAAATCGAGTTCTTCTTTACTCAAAGTAGAGTCTTGGTTTTTGTCCACGCTTCGGAATATCGCGAAAAGTGTGCGTTTTAAGTCAAAGCCTGCTGTAAACGGCGTCCAGACGACAATGCGTCCGCTCAGCGTGCAGGTTTGAATTACACCGGCAGCGCTGATGCATTGATACGTTCCATCTGGAATTACAACCATGGACATCTCACATGTTTGTCCATCTGTCGATTGCCAGGTGGATAGATTTCTATGATCGGGATGCGTTATCCTGGTCCACTCGACGCCGTCGCGATCTTTGACACGAACCAGCCTCTCTAGTTCGTCGTATTCGAATTCTGCAACGCTTCTGTCGGCATAGCGAATGCGGTGCGGCAAGATGTTCCATTTTCCGTATGAAATCACAGCGCCACACTCATCTGTGACTTGCTTTTCAATGGAAGTTCCCTTTTGAAGGGATGAATAGATTGCGGCGGCAAGATCAGTTTGAACAGCCGGAGCTGCCTGAGTAGATTCAATCTCAGCCACCGGAGCTGAAGCAACAAGTTCAGCACGCGGAACAACTTGAACGGGTGGAGCCTCAGGAGCAATAGTAGGAATTGGAGCAACAACAGCAACTGGTGGCGCTGGTGGTGCAACTGCGGAAGTTGCCGCGTTGGTTTGCGCTACCGCATGGCTGTCGACTGCCGTTGAGAATTCGTAGCTGAAAGACGTTTGAAAAACCGGTTGAAAGAACTCATAAACGAATTCACCGGCAGCCAATTCTTTCTTGTCTTTTCCGTCTTGTGAGGGCGTCTGTGCTGATTGATTCATCTCAATATGATCCGTCGCCGATGGAAAGAACCACCGGGAAAAAAGGGTGTGTGGAGAGCGAAGAGTTGTGTGAATACCAAAGTATCACGACTGCATGGCCAGTTAGCCGTTCTTAATGACGTGCTAATTATCCTGATGGCTACGCGGATTCGCTGGGTTAAATCGTGTCGAAAACGCGATGCGATTGTATTCCTATATAAAGGTCGAAATTAAGCTACGGCGGTTCCGTTGTTTTGCTTTTTGAAGTTTTCGACGACGCCCTTGACCGTGGCGACATACTGGCGTTCGTTGTTGCCATCGCTGGACGGAGCGTACACGCTGATTACTTGAGACATGGTCTGCAGTCCGCGCTTTTGCACGTAGCTTTCGTCGATCAGTCTGGCCCAGTCGCGGGCGCCTTCTGCCCAGGTGTTGTACTTGCGGAAGGAACCATCGCTTTGATGTGACTCTGGTGATGTGCCCTTGATGTTGCCCAGACTGTGGTTGGTGTTGGCGCGGCCGTATTTGCCGCAAGTTGATTCTTGAAGGAAGAACCCGACCGCTACTGCAGGGTCTATGCCGCGATCGGTGCATGCGTCATAGAGTGCCTGGGAGAATCCTTGCTCTTTGGCCGCCGGTGATCCCATCTTTGTGAGAAACTCCTGGATCTGGTCCACGGTGCAGGAAGGTGGTCCCTTAATGTTCAAATCGCCGGCAACTGGTGCTGGTATGGCAGAGCGGTCGATTGGTCCGCCGGAATCGAAGCTGCCGTCCCTGTAGCCGCCCGAGGGTGCAGAACCGATATTGCTGTTGCCGATGCGCTCCGGTGCTCCGCCGCCGCCGCCACCGCCACCGCCGCCACCGCCGCCGCCATAACCGCCGACCGCCCCACCCGAGCCGCCGCCTGCTGCTCCACCGGCACCACCAAGACCACCGCCGGCCCCGGAGG
>JAYRNY010000602.1:0-4107 GCA_041911975.1 bacterium
CATAATTGCTGATACGTGGCGACCGCATTTGTGAGGCAATTATGTCCCGTCGAGCACTTAATTCACTGGCTCTTATCGCAATTTTCGCAGGCACACTGTCCAGCCTGCCTGTATCCGCTCAAGAGCGCCCGAGCCGCCCTTTTCCCGATATGAGCAAGTCGCGCATCGAAATGCCTGTAAAAGGATTTCTAAAGCCTTTCACCGAAGCGTCGTCAGGCAAGACAAACACAAGCACCTACGATCAAAGAGTGCAGAAGTATTTGATGCAGGCAAGGCCTGTTGCGCAACCAAAGAGTTTTGCCCAGGCGAAAACTGAGGCTCAACCAAAAGCCGATGTTCAACCAAAGCCTGTTCGTATAAAACCTGCGGCTGAGAGCAAGGCATTAGGCAGCACCAAGGTCAAGCAGCAGCAAGAAAAGGTAGAGCCAGGGAAAGTCCATTGGCATAAAGCAGTTCAGACGGCGATGGAGGCATCACGTCAGTCCGGCAAGCCCGTCCTTCTCTTTCAGATGATGGGTCACTTAGATGACCGCATGTGTTGAACGAATGCACGCCTGGCGAGAACCGTGTTGTTCTCGGATGAAAACGTAGCCAAGACAATAAATGATCGTTTCGAGCCCGTCTGGGTCAGCGTCCGCGAAGTGCCAACCGTGACGATAGACTTCGGCAACGGACATAAAATTACGCGTACGTTGCATGGAAATGTCGCTTCTTATGTTCTCAGCGCCGATGGCACCATAGTGGACATCCTGCCTGGTCTGTACGATCCGGAGCAATATGTTGCTCAATTAGATCAACTCTGGTGGGTCCACCACTATATGCCTTCGACCCGTGATCCGGCAGCCTTTCTGGCCGACTATCATGGCAAGCAACTCGACTCGATCAAGACCTCTGGTAAATCTATGGAAGTGAGACCCTTCGCCGACATGTCGAAGATCTCAATTGAAATCAGCACAAAGACAATTCTGCGTCCGTCCGGTTGGTCAAATCCGTACAGAGCAAAGCCGGCGGCGACAGTAGTAGAACATCCTGATTTTTCAAAACCAGGTGAACTTGCACACTGGAAGAAGTTGGTCGAGGATTCTGAGATTAACGAGAAGGAGCGGCGCGGTCCCGTGCATGCGATGCTGATTGCTCATCCAGGCGCCAAGCCAGACGATGTGACCAAACAGCTCTATCGCGAGATTCTGCATGCGGACATCGACGATCCTTACCTTGGATTGGGTGACATGCTGTTCAAAGACTATCCGTTTATCGAGGACATTCCTGCAGCAGTCTCGAAACTGCCGTAATTGAAACTGGTATAAACTGTACTCGTGTAGAGTATGGTGGCCTATGACGGATTTTCTAGACGAAGAACAAGCGTCCAGCGGCGATGAGACAGTGCCTACCGACGAAGAGCATTATTCTACTGTTGCTGCCGCGTTGAAAGAATACGCTCGTCTGCGCGAACTCTGGATCATCATTTGCATGATGATTCTGCCGTATTCGATAATCTGGATAGGAATGAACTTCTTGAAGAGCGCAGTGTGGTCGCTGGCTCTTTATCATGGACTTTGTTTGCTGCCGGGAATCATCTGGGGAAGGACATCGTTTAAAAACACACTTCGCGCACCGGGCTATCTTTCGCTGCTAGGTTTGATTGTCGCTAGCGCTGTGTTCTCGACAGTATCTGTTTTTACCTACGAACACTTCGGCGAAAAAGTTCTCTCCAGTCAGCAAGTGTTTGAATTGTTGAAGAGGGTAGGCTATAACCAGGAAATTTTCTGTCCAATAAGTATTTACATCGTTATCGTTAACCCCGCTCTGGAAGAGCTTTTCTGGCGTGGTTTCGTGATGAACAAGCTAGACGAGCTATGTCCTGATTTTCCGCATTGCGGACTGCTCTGGTCTTCCTTTGCATATGGTGCGTTTCACTATCCGATTATGCAACTGGTGATGTATCCCGGTTGGGCTGAGTTTGGAACTGTCATGCTGATGCTTTACGGTGCTTTGCTTGGTGTTATATATCGCAGGACGAAGACAGTTATCATGCCTGCGCTCGCACATGCATTGCTGACTGATCTCTCCGCTGTTCTGCTCATGCTTGCTCTGTTCCACAAATTGGGCGTACAGTAAAGAAGTTGCGTTTGTCTGCTTTTTTCCTGATCGCCATGCTATATTCGCACGCATGCTTGATGAGATAGTATGCGCACATCAAAAGATGGCGCACTCAATGCGCCCCTGCGATCTTTTGTAAATAAGACTTATTGCAATTTCAAGATCGAATGCACGTGCCCGGCTTCTTCAATTTCTTTCGCCAGGAGCGTGACGTTTTGCTTGTTCTTTCCAAAATCCAGCGCCGTAAAAATGGCTTTGCTGTAAATGCTTATCGTGCTTGAGTTGTCCGTCAGTGGATCAGCTTTGATGCCCACTACTTCGCCGGGGCTTCGCACAGAAGGCGGCGTCATTGCGCGCACCGTTCCTTCTTCGCGGTTAATAGACTCAATGCGCCAACCTTTCTTCGAAGCAAGTGCGGTTAGACTCAATTCAATGGACTCGGCCATAGACACAGGCACCTCAACCTTTTGCACTTGAAATAATGCACTCTGTCCAACCTTCAAGTTCTTTGCCATGGAAGCAGTTGTAATCTTCAATTGAAGTACCATAAACAGCCCCATGAACAATCCAAAGAAACCGCCGCCAAGGATCAGCGTACCGAAGAATGCAACAAGCGCGTGCAAAATCCCCCCATGGAAAAGTACGGCCATGCCGCTGAACAATCCCATGAAAGCACCCCAAAAGGCTCCTGCCCAGAAGCCGGTGTGCATTCCATATGCGATCAGGTTTTTCCGCTCTGAAAGACGAACATTGTATTCGCGCATTTTTTCTGCTTGAATCGCATATGCGATTTCATCTTGTTCGAAGTCTGAAAGCGCGCTGATGATGCGTTTGATGCGCGAAACGCGACTTTCGGGAACAGCCGGCAGTTCTTTGGCTTTATCTGATTCGGTCATTTTGTGCATTAGCCGAAAGGTTGAGGATGCTTTACGAGCGAGCGGACTCAGTTATGAGTGTATCCCAATCGCGACAGATGAGAGGGACGGCAAATATGAAGAAATTGCGCAAATGAAAAGACCGAGCTGCGCGACTCGGTCTTTTGCTGGGGGGTCCGATAGGTTATACCTATCCTTAATTCATCTCTGCATCAAGCGAGCGATGAGATTTTGCTTTTTGCCTTCGGCTGCGGCCCGTTCTAATTTAGTCGCGCGCATCTCAAGTCGAGCAGTGACTTTGTGCATGCGGTCCAGTTCCTTTTGTGGCAGTCCAGGGTTCAAACTTTCGTAAGCTTTGTATTGCATCACTGACTCTCTCAGAGCCTTCGAGTCTTGCTGGAAAAACTTTTCCAGAGTCTGGGCGAGTCCAAGGCGGGCTGCGGAGTTGCGCGGATCGTTGAAGATGGCTGTGTGATATTTGTCAACTGCGCTGTTGAACTGTTTTCTGCGAGCCAGGTCGTTTGCAAGATTCAAGTCTTGCTTCGTGGCTTCGCGTGCTTTGGCAACTAGGTTCAAACCACGCTTGCTGCTCTCCTGTCCACCGGGCATGGTGGCAAGTTTTTTATATGCAAGTTCGGCATTATTGAGGTCTTTGATCATCAGAGTCAGATCACCCAATGCTGCCAGTCTTTTCGCGGAGTTGGCATTGGCCACCAGAGCATTGAATTGCTCCGTTGCTTCGGCAAATTTGTTCTGCGCGAGCAATGCTTCGGCATAAGCCACACGTTCTCCGTCGTTTCTCGGCGTGCCGATGAGCGACAGATCAACCGGCTTGCCGGAGAGAGAGCGCAATTTGGCATCAGCCAACCGAAGCTGCAAGTTGTCCGGATTCATTTGAATTGCACGAGCAATCGATGCTTCGGCTGCTTCGTAGTCGTTATCCGCGATGAAAGCGCCGGTCGTTTCCTTTTGTGCCCTCAAATAAAGCGCCCGAGTCAGACCCTCGACTGCTGCAACATTGCCTGGGTTCCTTTGCAAAACAGCTTCGTAATCTTTAATAGCATCTGCGATTTTTTCCAGGCGCAGGCTGTTTGCGGCGATGCGCTGAATCAGCTCGACATTGCCGGGCATC
>JAYRNY010000603.1:0-12083 GCA_041911975.1 bacterium
TAAAGTCGCAACGCGGCTGGCGGCCAGTCTTTCGCAAGACGTGACCGTGCGCGATAAAGTGTCGATGGCCATGCTGGAAAGCTGGAATGTGAAGGGTGAATTGACGGCCGACCCGGTCTGGACGCTGGATGAGTCAAAACTGCCGGAAAGTGTAAACGCTCAAATTACTGAGATTAGATCGCAAAACGGTCTTGTGGTGGGTCTTTCATTGCGAAACAGCCACAATTTTTCAGAAGGGCGGCGCGAAATTCTTCTCTCGACACTTCTGAAAACATTGCCAGAAGACGCGATATTGGTCCATTTACCGCTGCAGAAGGAGCAGGATCTGCCACAGCTAGAGCCGTTTTTAGAGAGCTGGCAAAAGGCAGGACGAAAGGGGCTCATTCTTGACGTTTCTGCGCTTGAGCTCCCCAGCCAATGGGTCAGCTTGATGCGGCATTTCGATCTCGTCGTTGCCATGAGACTGCACGCGCTTATTTTTGCGCTGAAAGAGGGTGTCGCGTCGATTGGCCTCACCTATGACGCAAAAGTGGAGCATGTGCTTCGCCAATTTGGGCAGCCAATCTTAATTTTGCCCAAGGAGGAGGGGGATGCCGAGCTGGAGAAAAAATGGCTCGATGCCGCATCGGCTGGTCTTCAAGACCTTGAAAAGCTGCGCGAGCAAGCCAGGGAAAATGCCGAATCTGCAAAAAAATTGGCTTGCAGGAACTTCCAGCTACTAGCTAAAATTTTAGACATCAAGAAATAAGCAATGATGGACCGAATAAAGATGGCACCGCACGTAATGTCAACCTTGTTAGCAGCATACAGATCACGGCACAAAGTTCTCGGTTATCCGGTCGATGTGGTCGACGAAGATAACGCGATCAGAGTTGTTCAAGCCGCCTGGCAGAACGAGAAAGGCATTCACATCGTCACGTTGAATGCAGAGATGGTCGTACAGGCGCAGAAGACGCAAGAGCTCGATCGCATCATTCGCCACGCGCACCTGATTATTCCCGACGGCGCCGGTGTCGTATGGGCGCTGAAGCTGGCTGGACAGGAGTCAAAACGCCTGCCCGGCATCGAGTTGGCTCGCAAGACTATTGAAGTTGCCGCGCGCGAAGGCCGACGCATTGCCCTGATCGGGGGTAAACCCGAAGTAATGACGGCGCTCACAGACCTTCTGCCCAAGCTCCATCCGGGCATCAAGATCGTGGGCGCTCAGGACGGCTATTTCAACAAAGACCAGGAAGCCGAAATCGTTGATGAGCTTATGACACACGAACCTGAGTTGATTCTTGTCGCTTTAGGCGTGCCCAAGCAGGAATACTTCATCGACAGATGGCACGAGTCGTTCCCCAAAGCCGTGATGATTGGCGTGGGCGGCAGCTTTGATGTGTGGGTGGGTGCGGTCAAGCGTGCCCCTGAAATATTCAGAAAGTGCCATTTGGAGTGGTTCTACAGATTGATTAAAGAACCGTGGCGCGCCAAGCGAATGATGTCGTCGCTTCCCAGCTTCGGATTTCAGGTCCTGGGCTCTACACTGAAGGGCAAGAAATCCAGCGAAAAGAACTAATTTTGCTGGAAGAGTGCTCTTCTAAAGTCGGCTCTTCAAAAGGATGCGTCTCAATGCTCTCCGGTCCGAAGCTCAGTCAATCGCAGGCTGACGACATCTCTCTGCGCCAGCTCGCCCATGTCGGCGATGCCGTTTTCCATCTCTACGTTCGCGAAAAGGAAGTGCTGCGCGCCTCAAGCGCCAAAGAAATGCACAAGCGCACGGCTGGTTTGGTTTCATACAAAGGACAGGCAAAAGCGCTTCACAAACTGACCGAGCACCTGAGCGACCCGGAAAAGGACCTGGTCAGGCGGGCTCGCAATATGAAACCGGCAGCCTATCGCCGCTCCGAGCAAGCTCTCTACCGAAAAGCTACTGCCTTTGAGGCTCTCCTCGGCTATCTGTATCTGACCGACCAGGAAAGGCTCCACCAACTGCTCGACCTTATGGAAGCAGCCCAGAGAGAAAAATCCGGGCAAATCGACTCAGACGAGGACGAGGAAGCAGGCGAGAACTAGGGCGATTCGCCGCCCTGCTCGCGGACTGCGGAGGAATTCTGGGATCAGTTGCCAGGAAAGGATTTCCGGAATTTCTAACAATTTCGCTTGTGAAGGCATTAATCCTTAAGGATAGGTTGTAATGCACCATTGCCGGACTTTCTAGTGTTACCGTAGGATTTAAGGCGCCCCGCGCCGTTTTCACGTGTAAACCTTAGTCTCCTGAGTCTCGGCTTTGAGCATTAAGACTGAAGACATCTACCGTTGCCTCACCGAGCACTCTGCAGATGGTTATATCCTGACCAATCTGAAGGGGGAAATATCCTTTTGCAATCCTGCAGCGGCGAAATTTCTCGGGCGGCAGAATGACGAAATAGTCGGGCAGAAGCTTTTTGCCATCTTCGACGAAGCATCGCTGAAGGATAAGGAGGCGTCGGCAGTTGGCGCCGGAGCGGGAGTCGGAGCCACGATCGCTCCGGGAAGCAATCCCCTGGCTGCCATCGCATCTGGTGGCAGTCATGACAAGAGCAGTGCGCCGGAGACGACCAACTGGAAGTTTGCCACTGCTTACGGAAAAAACGGCGTCGATATGACGGTGCCAGCCAGCTACCTGATGGTGACGGACAAAGACTCAAAGGAAGTAGGCAGTCTGACTGTGCTCTATATAGTCCAGAGTCACACCGTGCAGCAAGCGCAAACTGAATTCGTCAGCACTGTCAGCCACGAATTGCGCACACCACTTACATCGATCAAGGGCTTTGCGGACACAATCTTGCGGGCGGGTGACCGTCTTGACGTAGCGCAGCAGCGCCGCTACATCGACATCATCAAACAGCAAGCCGATCGATTGACGCGCCTGGTCGAGGACTTGCTTGCTGTTTCCAGATTGGAATCGAAAAAGCTGCAGCTGACTGTTCGGGCTATCGACCTGCGCGAGGCTATTCAGAGAGTCACTCGCAACCTCTCGGAAAAGGCGCGCAATCACAAGATAAGCGATGTGATACCGCCGGGACTTCCACTCGTCTGGGCGGATGCGGATAGATTGGAACAAATACTGACAAACTTGATCGACAATGCCATCAAGTATTCACCCGCCGAAACGACAGTCACGGTCGTCGCCAGAGATGTGCCGGGAACGCCTGAGATGGTCGAATTCTCCGTTGCCGATGAAGGCGGAGGCATTCCGCAAGAGCACCTGCCGGAGATTTTTTCCAAGTTCTCGCGCCTCGATAATCCGCTCACCCGGCAGACCGAAGGCACTGGTCTGGGACTGTATATAACCAGATCGCTGGTGGTGGCGCTGGGAGGACAGATCAAAGTCTCCAGCGTTCCAGGTTGCACGACCTTTACCGTGCAATTGCCGGCAGCGTCTCTGGAAATGCAGGCAGCAAGAGGTCGCGATTGATGCTTCTGCCTACCCCGATTATTCTCATCATTCACCAGCCGCGCCAGGCAGCCGATTATGCATCGATTCTCGAGAAGACCGGTGCAAAGGTGCATGCCGTGACTTCGTTTGAAGAAGCCAACGAGCTGCTCTCCTTCATTCATCCAGACTTGATCCTTCTGGCTGCGCAAATGCCGGAAGGCGACGGCAGGTTGTATTGCCAGCAAATCAGAGCCACAGTCGTGCAACCACGGCCGGTGCTGGTCCTTTTGCACGGCTCATCGGATGTCAATGAAAGAATCAGCGCCTTCCGCTACGGAGCTGACGACGTTCTTGGCGATCCGATTGACAAGAATGAGCTGGCCATCCGGGTTCTTGCTCACTTGAGAAGAAGGCAGGAAGAGATGTCCAATCCTCTGAGCCAGCTGCCTGGACCAAATTTGATCAGGCGCATGCTCGAGCAATGCATGGTGTCGGATAAACCATGGTCGGCAATGTCCATTGACTTGAATAAGATTCGCGTCTACAACGAAACCTACGGCGATCTGGCCGGTGACCAGCTTATTAAGGCTCTGGGAGCCGTTCTAACCGATGTCGCAGATGACGATGATTTCGTCGGGCACATTGAAGCCGACGACTTCTTCATGATCGTCCAGCCGGACAATCCGGAACGAAAGGCTGAAAAAATCTGCCAGCAGTTCGACAGCATCAGCCGCCGTTTTTATCCCAAGGGCGACATCGAAAGAGGATATTTGATTTCCACCGGGCGGGGCGGCATCAGAAGGCGCATACCGCTTATATCAATTGCCATCGGCATAGTCTCCAGCACCAAGCGGCGCTATCAAAGTTATGTCGATGTGCTCACCTCCGCTCGCGACTACCGTTATCTGTCAAAACAGTATTCCGGCTCCACCTGGGTGACGGACAGCATGCCTCAGCCTCAGGCTGACGAGGACATGGAAGAAGAAGTGGGAGCAACCGCACCCCACGCGCGCATTCTTGTGGTCGAGCCGGATGGACCGATGGCGCTCTTGCTGCAAGACTCGCTCACGTTGGAAGGCTATGTGGTGCAGGTGACGTCGTCCGCGGACGACGCCCTAGAACTGGCTCGCCATGAGCATCCGGATTTGATCCTTCTGGAATCGAATTTGAGCGACCGGCAGATGGACGGCTGGTCATTGTGCAGAACTTTGAAAGACGACGATGAGCTGAAGAGCATCTGGCTGGTCATGGCCACATCGCACCCCGATCAATCGCTGGCGCTGGAAGCCGGAGCAGACCTCTATCTGCCCAAGCCCTTTGACATGCCGAGCTTGATCAGTGAAATCAGCAGCTTGTTGCGCTCCAGTTTGAAGATGCGCGAAGCCTAATTGTTTATCTGAGCAAGGATCCAATCGACGGCCTCGACAATCGAGCCGGCCTCGAAATCAGCCTCGACAGGATTTTGATATTCGCCTTTGAGCACCGCTTCACCATATCCGGTTCTCACCAGAACACCTTTGGCGCCGCAGTTGTGCGCAAGTTCCACATCTGTCGCCTTGTCGCCGACAACAAATGAGCGCGCAGCATCGAATTCGGGATGCTCTGCAAGAGCTTGATCGACCATGCCTCTGGCCGGCTTGCGGCAATTGCAGGCAAAACTGAATTCTTCTACTTCACCCTCTTCCAAATGGGGGCAGTAATAAACGTCATCAAGAAAAGCGCCCTGCTCCTTGAGCAACATGATCAGGCGCTCATTGAGAGAGTGAATATGCGACTCCGGATAATAACCACGCGCCGCACCGGTTTGATTTGTAACGAGGACTGCAGCAACGCCCCTGTCATTGAGCTTCTTCACAGCCTGCCCGGCGCCGTCTATCAATTGCAGGTCGTCGACCTTGCGGATATATCCGAGCTCTATATTGAGGGTGCCGTCGCGATCGAGGAAGACTACCGGTTTTTTCTTTTCTGACATCAATACGCCCTTACTGCTTGCAGTATCTATTAAACAAGATCCGAAATATTACTATTTGCTACAGCCAATAGGAGATACCGGAAACGCACAATAATAGCGGGTTTTCACCATTTCGCTAAAAATTGCCTCTATCCCCAATGTGCGCTTGCTATGTTACGATTGGTTTCGTGCACAGTGGTCTAAAAGTCTAGCAAAAGTCGGTCGGATGAGAATACACGACGAAAACGCCTCCTTCAGGTTCAATCAGAAGGGACTTCGCAAATTCCTTGGCGATCTGGAATGCGAAATTATGGAGCTTGTCTGGGAGAAAGCCGACCCGACAGTTACCGTACGCGAGATCTTCAACATCTTGCGATTGAAACGGGACATCGCCTACACGACAGTGATGACCACCATGGTCCGATTGTCTGAAAAAGGGCTTCTCAAGATAGTAGACAAGTCCGGTCTGGCAAACTGCTATTCGCCGGTCGAAGATCGCGAGCAATTCATTCGCAACTCGGTAAATTGGGTCCTCGACATCTTCTTTGAAGAATTTCCTGATGAATCGGCTGCTTATTTAGCGGAGGCTACACGCCGCCGCTTTGAGAAGAAGCCGACCAAGAAGCGCTGACCAGCAGACACGCAAATAAATCGAACTGTACGCTCAGCAGCATCCTGCCGCTGAGCGTTTCACTTTCCCATTGTAGGCAAACCGCATGAGGCTCTCTGCCAGGAAGTCGCAGTCGAAGACAGTGCGCACGATATAGGCCCATCGATTGCAAAAGAAAAGCGGGATGCTTGCGCATCCCGCTGATTTCCTTTTCGACTACCCGCTGACTATTGGCTATCCGGAATTGGAGCGCCTTCAGGCAGTGTGGGCGAAGTCTTTTGTCTTCTTTCCGATCTTCCAGAGGTGTAGTGACGTTCGTCGATGACGGTCGGTTCAACCTGGAACATGTTGACGTCGCGCGGTCCTTCGACTCTGCCCACTTCTTCAGGAAGCTTCAGTTGACCAGGTGTGCCAGGAAGGATGACTTCCGGACGTACTGCCACTACGAGTTCGGATTCGTTCTTGGTGAAGGCTTTCGAACGGTACAGAGCACCGAGCACGGGCACTTCGCCGAGTACTGGAGTCTTGGTGATTTGACGTCCAGTGTTTGCCGAAATCAAACCGGAGATAAACAGTTCTTGTCCTGGCTTCATCTCAACAATAGTTTGAGCCTTTCTTGTGGTGAACGCAGGAATCGTACCTTGACCACCAGTGAAGGTCAGACCCAAACCAGGTTGGTTCGAAATCAAACGCTCTTCCGGAGCTACTTCGAGATTGATGTTTCCGTTTTCCATGAGCACGGGGATCATGTTCAAGCGGATACCGAACGGTTCGAAGGTCACGGAGAACTGAGACGTACCAGCGGTGGCGATAGATTGCAAGATCGGAATTTCGCCGCCGGCCAGGAACGCTGCTCTTTCGCCGGATACTGTCACGAGCGTCGGCTCGGTAAGTACTCTGGCTCTGGACTGCGTGATGATCCCTTGAACTGTCGGGTTGACGCCGACGCGGGTTCCCTGGTTAGTGGGGAAGTTGCTGATCGCTTGGAACAGGTTGCCCAAGCCGTTTGCTGCTTGCGCAAAGCTGGTCGAACCTGGCGAACCGAGAAGAACTGCTTGCGACAAGAGTGTCGGCACGCCGTTCAAGATGCCCAGACCAATACCACTGGTGTTGTAGTTGTTGAGCGGAGTTCCGTTGGTTCCCGGATAAGGGTTGAATCCAAGGATCGTTCCGGTATTGAACATAACCGGGCTGACTGCATACGCCTGCTGAGCTCTTCCAACGGTGGGGCTCGGTCCAAAGAAGGTGTTAGGACCTTGAACCGGCTGGCTTGTCACGATCGATGACGTAATACCGGCGTTGGAGATAACTACGTTCTGGTTGGAATTGGGGTTACCGCCGATACCGAAAGCGAAGGTGTTGGTACCGAGGTTGATACCAAGTTGCATTGCCAGCGCTCTTGCAGCAGTCGAGTTCATTTCCATGAAGGACACGTGCAGAACGATGAGCGGTACCTTACGAACTTTGACGAAACTCGTTACTCGACCGCCGTCGCTCGTGATGTATTGAGCGCGGGCGATGTTGTTGTTCAAGTTCGGGAAGAACGTGTACTTGTCTACTGAGCTCAATTGAGCCAATGTACCGGTTTGTCCGCCTTGTGCACCGGCGCCGCCAGCGTTGGAAACTTCACCGATTCTGGCATTGATCAAACGGCTGTTAGCGCACTGAATGACCATGCCGCGGTCATCCATGAAAGCGTTGGCGGCCATGAATGCTCTGATAATCGATTCGGCGTGGTCTACATCACCGAGGAGCAGCGTTCTGTCGCTGCCGCCGACGGAAAATGCCTTGACTACGATACGCGGATCGATTTCACGCAGAGTAGCTTGCAATTGAGAGTAGTCGCGGCTGACTCTCAGGTCGACGGCAATCGAGTTGCCGGCATCATCCCAGAGAACCATGGTAGCTCCACCCGGGCTCTTGCCGAGAAGAACGATTTGGTTTTCAGCTACTACTACCGGTTCTGCTATAGAAGGATCGCTGATTGAGGTGCGAACGATCTTGTTGCGAGATTTGAAAGTACGCGATTGGGAGACTTTCAAGTCGATGATGTTGGTCGACTTGAACTCTTCCATGTCGATCGTGCCGGTCACTACTGGCGGTATCGGAGTCGCGACAACCGGAGCATCCGAACCTTGAGCGATCAAGGTGTCGGGTGACATTTGCGAAAGGGTGTTGGTGCCCACAGACTGAGGAGCATCATTGCCGAGCTCAGGAGTGGGGATTTCGCCAGTGCGCTCTTCTGCAGCGGGCTTGGTTTCGGCGGGTATGCCAGCGACCAGGTCGTTGGTGGGTTCTGTCGTCTCAGCCGCTACTGCCGGTGTGTCAACAACTTGCGGGTGGATAGTCAGCGCTGCGCCGGGAGCCGGAGCGGAAGCTGATGCGCCTTTGCCTTTCAGCAAGAAGAGCATTGCTTGTCCGTCAGCAGCAACAGGCTTCGTTGCAGCTTGCGCCTGGACGACCGGTTTGGCTGCTGCTTGTCTGGCTTTGACTACTGTGGTCTTAGCCTTAGCCGGTTGAGCTGCAACCGTCTTGGCGCCGGACATCTTTTGCCAAATGTTTCCAGATGCTGGAGCTGCCAGTCCCGGGAGCATTGGAGCTTGCGCTAGCGCGAGCGACACGCTAAGAGCAAAGCACAACTGGGGCTTCTTCATAACACTCTCCCTTTTTTTCTGCCTCAAAATACCTTGCATTGTTTATTTCTCTCCCGTGCCTAGTTGCTATCCGGAATCGGTGCGCCTTCAGGCAAAGTCGGAGATGTCTTTTGGTGACGCTCCGCGCGACCGGTTGAGTAATGTCTTTCGTCGATGATTGTCGGTTCAACTTGGAACATGTTGATATCGCGAGGTCCTTCAACACGACCAATTTCTTCCGGCAGTTTCAGTTGTCCAGGTGTTCCTGGCAAGATGATTTCCGGTCTGACCGCTATTACAAGCTCGCTCTCGTTCTTGGTGAAGGATTTCGATTTGTAGAGCGCTCCGAGCACAGGGATTTCACCATATATAGGAGTCTTGGTGATGTCGCGTCCGTTGTTGGAAGAAAGCAATCCGGAGATATAGAGCTCTTGACCAGGCTTCATCTCGACTATGGTTTGAGTCTTTCTGGTGGTGAAACCAGGAATGATGGAGTTGGTCACGAACGGGATCGAGATACCAAGCGCCGGGTTGAGCAATCTGACTTCCGGTGAAACTTGCAAGTTGATCGAACCGCTCTCCAGAAGAACTGGGATGCAGTTGAGTCTCACGCCAAACGGCTCGAACACGACTGATTGTTGCGCCGCACCGGCTGCCGCCAAGGATTGCAAGATTGGAATTTCGCCGCCGGCCAGGAAAGATGCTCTTTCGCCGGAGATTGCAGTGAGCGTGGGCTCAGCGAGCAATCTGGCTCTGGAGTGACCGATTACACCCTGGAAGGTGGGGTTGATTGAAACTCTGGTTCTGTCTCCGACTGCAAAGTTGGACAGTGCAGTAAACACGTTGGATTGGTCGGCTGACGTGAATTGAGTACCGCCCGGAGTACCAAACAAGTTGGCGCCCTGGAGCAGTCCTGTCGGCGTAAGTGGAATACCTTGGCCCAGACCCGTTGTCGCCGTCGGCGTAGCGGAGTTACTGGTGATGAAGGTGAGCGGAGCTTGTTGCCAACCGTAGTTGATCGGCACAGTGGCACCACCCGCACCAGTGGCGGACAGCAGTCCATTAACACCGGTAATCTGCGTTTGGTTGAAGCCGGGGTAGGTTCCCAGGACATTCACGCCGGAGGCATTGGTACCGCCAACCGCAAACGAGAAGGTGTTGTTCGATACGCCGAGTCCGAGCTGCATGGCAAGTTCTCTTACTGCTGTCGAGTTCAACTCCATAAAGCTGACGTGCAGTGCGATAAGAGGAGTCTTGCGCACTTTGACCAGGCTGGTTACGCGACCGCCGTCGCTCGTGATGACTTGAGCGCGGGAAATGTTGTTGTTCAAGTTCGGAAAGTAGGTGTACTTATCAACCGAACTCAATTGAGCCAATGTGCCGGTCTGACCACCCTGGGCGCCGCCGCCGGCGTTGCCCAATTCGCCTGGTCTGTTGTTGATCAAGCGGCTATTTGCAACTTGAATGTTCATGCCGCGGTCATCCATATATATGTTGGCCGCGCCGAACGCTCTAATAATTGATTCTGCATTGTCAACATCGCCGAGCAGAATCACGCGGTCACTGCCGCCGACTGAGAATGCTTTGACGATGATACGGGGATCGACTTCTCTCAAAGTTGATTGCAACTGGTTGTAGTCGCGGTTGACTCTCAAGTCGATGGCGGCGGAGTTGCCGGCATCATCCCAGAGAACCAGTGTCGCGCCGCCAGGAGCCTTGCCAAGGAGAACGATCTGGTTTTCCGATACAACTACAGGTTCAGCAATCGAAGGATCGCTTATAGAGGTACGGACGATTTTGTTCTTCAACTTGAAAGTACGGGACTGCGAAACTTTGAGGTCGAGAATGTTGGTTGACTTGAACTCTTCGAGATCAACGGTGCCTGTAACCACAGGTGGTATCGGCGTCACCTGCACATCACCCTGGGCCACCGCCGGACGATCCGGAGCGAGCATCGTGAACAACGGTTTGGCTGCTACCGACGGAGCCGCGGCTTGCGGCAATTCGCCCGTCGGGCTGTTGACTGCAACCAGCGATTGCTCGCTGGTGTCACCGGCAGTGCTGACTTCAGCAGCTGCATCTTGTGTCACTTGAGGATGTATGGTGAGAGCGGCAGCTGGAGCTACGCTTCCGCCGGTCTGCTTATTTTTGCCCATCAAGAAAAGCATCGCTTGTCCGTCCGCATTGGCGGTCGGTGCTTTAGCGACTTGTTGTTGTTTGGCTGCCGGGGCCGACACTTTATTTGTACGCGTCGTTGCCGTCGCCTTCGATACTGCGTGCACTACCTTCTTTTGTGGTGCTGTCGCACTATGCTGCGGTGCTTGCGCCATCTTCTGCCAGATGCTGGCCGAAGGCGCCGCTTGCGCCGATAGTAAACTCGCCTGCGCAAGCGCTACCGAAACGCTTAGTGCCAAGCTCAACTGGGGCTTCTTCATACACTCTCCCTCTTTCAAGTCCCGCTCCCTGTGCCGATTTTTGTCGGGAGCCGTCGTTGTTAGTAGCTAGTACTATACCTACTCGGCTAGAAGCTTAACACGTGGCGGGGGGGGTTGCACGAATCTTTTTTCATGGCGTAAAGGGCGTTTTTCGCGTTAAAAACTTCACTTTTAATTTTTCAAGCAAACCAAGATGATAGCCGGGTTTTAGTCATTTTTAAACGATGTATTTTGATAACATTGACAACCGTCTGTGGTGGCGCACCACAAAAATGTCAAGCTGAGTGAAAACCGCCACAGTTGGCAGTGAAAGCCACCTTCACCGGTGCATGTAGGATGCACGTAAGTGTTTGCAAAATCTACGTAAGATACGCCTATTTTCGTCACCCTTGGCATGACGGCAACACAATGACGGGCTGGCACTTACAGGGCCTGGCGGATATGCAGATCGCACTAAGTGATAATCGCCTCACCAGCGATCAGCTAAATGTTATATACTCACGAATGGCAGGGCGGTATATCCGGCAGCCTTTTGCGCTCACGCCGGTCAATTAGACAAAAAATATTGGACGCTCCTGTTGACTATTGAGCCTGCCTTCAAGCAGACCCGGTTTACCAATTCAGAGAGACACATAAGTGGTTGAGAACAGCAGCGAACAGGAAAAGGTCCTCGTTGTAGACGACGAGGCATCGATCAGGCGAATCCTTGAAACCCGGCTCAAGCTGGCAGGCTACAACGTAGCCACGGCAGCGGACGGACAAGAAGCACTGGAGCAATTCAATAGTTTCCAGCCCGATCTGGTGATACTGGACGTGATGCTTCCCAAGCTGGACGGCTACGAAGTCTGCCGCGAAATTCGCAAAACATCCGACACGCCGATCATCATGTTGACGGCGGTTGCCGATGTTTCCAATAGAATACAAGGTCTGGAAATCGGCGCTGATGACTATGTGGTCAAGCCTTTCAGCCCCAGCGAATTGGAAGCTCGCATCAAAGCGGTATTGCGCCGCACCGTCGAGCGTCATCAAGATACGAGTCAATCTAAGAGCTCGA
>JAYRNY010000604.1:0-10942 GCA_041911975.1 bacterium
ATAGTCTCCAGATCTTTTGGCGTCACCGACGTCGGATCGGGCGGAATCATATCGAGCAGTGGACGCAGCGCAATGGCCAGACGCTTCATGACACGTGCATACTCATCATATGCTTCGGCGTCGCGTTTTGAATGGCGCTCGATCTCATGCCTGGTCGCTTCGTGGTCCGGCCAGTCAGCCAGGTAATTGCCGTTGGACAGAGGAACAAATGTGCTTTCCAGAGGCATGATTTCCAGCCCATGTTTAGCCAGTTCCAACTCTTGTATTACATCCGGGCGCAAGAGACTGATCAAGTAGGAAGCGATCAAGAATTTGAATCCGGGATAAACTTCCTCGGTGACGGTAGCACCACCAACGGTGTGGCGCTGTTCCAACACCAGCACCTTCTTGCCCGCCTTGCCGAGGTATGCGGCGTTGACCAGCCCATTGTGCCCGCCGCCGATCACGATTACATCATAGTGATTTGCTTTGCTCATTTTTCACCTACCAAGATATCCTTCTTCCTCGACGGATTGAAGAACGGCAATTTCGCCACCGTGGCATCGAACGGTCTGCGGAAGCGATCGACCGTCAGATCAATCTTAACCACCGAGCCCGGCTGCGCATAACGCGGCTGCACATGCCCGAAGGCGATGTATTTCTTGAGGGTTGGAGACCACACACCGCTGGTGGCATAACCTACTTGTTTGCCCTCTGCATACAAAGGAATTACAGCTCGCCATGCCATGAAGGGATAGGGAACCGTAAGGCCGAGTTCGTGGTGTTGGCGTTCGAACTCTTTGTGATCGATCTCCAGTCCTACGAATTGAATGGTCGAACCTTTTTCTTTCTCGGCAAGCAAAGCTTTGCGGCCGACAAAGTTTCCTTTTTTCCAACTGACAGCCCAGCCCAAACCAAGCTCCAGAGGCGTGGATGTTTGCGCATCGGTCATTGCCTTATTAGCCGGCGTATAGTCGATGTCCAGCATTATGAGACCAGCCTCGATACGCGAAACATCAAGTGCCCATATACCTGCCGGCTGCAGCGCAAAAGCCTTTCCAGCCTTCACCACCGCATCCCAGACCTTTTCGGCTTTGCCCGCATCGACCCAAAGTTCAAACCCAAGGTCGCCCGTGTAGCCTGTTCGCGAAATCATCACATCCACGCCGTCAATCTTAGTATTGACGAACTCATAATATTTGACCCCTCCCAAAGGCGCATCGCAAAGAGTCATCAAAAGCTCTCTCGAACGTGGACCTTGCAGGGACATTGAGGCAATCTTGTCGGAAACATCCTCGATCTCAACCTGCATGCCTATGGCGTTGTCCTGCAACCAGCGCATGTTCGGCTCAGCGGCAGTGAGGCGATACTCATCGGGCCCCAATTGGGCAATCGTCCCGTCATCGATGATCTTGCCGCGCGAATCAGCCCACGGCGTGTAGAGCATGCCGCCGACGGCAATCTTGCTCACGTCGCGAGTGACGAGCCGGTTGAGAAACTTGAGCGCATCGGCGCCCTTGATGCTGTATTTGCACAAAGGCGAAACGTCCAGCAGCACACAGGCATTGCGAATTGCATAATACTCCCGGTCGTGGGTCATCTCATACGAGCTGGCCACGGAATAGCCGGCCCAGCGCCGCCACTGATTGGCTTGCATGAGCGCGGACGTACGGGAATGCAAGGGCGTAGTTTTCAGCATGACCCCTCTCCAGTAGTGAGCTGATAATTATCTCTTATATATACGGCTGATTACTAGATCCACTTTTCAAGAGATAGGGCGACCATTATTGAGAGTGTTTCGGTCCAGGTTCAGAAACCCTCAAGGACTGCGGCTGGGGCGAAACCACGTCGGACCGGCATAACCATTCTTTACGGCTAGAGCCATACATCTTGCGGCTTCATCGGTATTGCCCTGCGCGTGGAAACATTCACTCAGCCCGGCATATGCGTCAGCGCAATACTCATTTCGCTCGATAGCAGTCGCGTAATCCGCCTTGGCCTTCTCGATATCATTCAGCGCTTGATAGCAACGGGCTCTGATAAGCAGAGCATCCAACCCACGGGTAACTGTGCCGGGATACTCGGTATTGCGAGCGACAATATCGCTGCTTACGGCAATCGATTCTTCGAATCTTGAAGACTTCTGGCACGCAGTGGCAAACATGAGAAGCACCTGCTGATCGGCGCGTCCATCAGCCACAGCTACTTGCAGATGCGCAGCAGCCTCCTGAAAGTTTCCTTGCTCATAATGCTCCTCGCCAAATGCAATCCCGGCAGCGACTGGATTTTGGTCCGCCCACTCCGGCGTTCGCCTGCTCTTCGTAAGTTGAATTTGCCTTTCCTTTTCGGAAAGCGCTTCATAGGCTCGCAGAGTCAAGCCAGCAATTACCGGCTCCTCGTGACCGAAAGGAGCCATCAACCGCCAATAATCATCTGACTTCTGCTCAGGCGCGTCCATCACCGCCTGAATAAACTCATCGGGAGGTCTGTATCCATGCGCTTCTATGTAATGAACGATCATAACCGGTGCGACATAGAGCAAGTTATTGCGGCCCGGGATCCAGACGTTTCTGATTCCCGTCACCTTGCATTGTGCTGACTGCGCATTGAGGAACTCACACTCATGCCACCCCATACAGGACAATGGCTCATACGGGTTAGCGCAGTGGATGCTCAGCTTAACCAAAAACTCCTGAGGCACTGGACCAGTAGTATGAGGAAACGCCGGATCGAGCCAGCCGATGGCGCGGACATTTGGCCCCGCTTCCACCATGCACTCTGTCGACAAATCTGGGTAGTAAGTCATACCTGGCTTTCATAATATAATCACATCAGATGTGAATATTAACATGCGCTTTGTTGCCTGAGGTGAGTAACGAACATTGTTTATTCCTGCATACCAGAAACTTACGGAACACGAACTGCAAGCAAAAGTTGAGCAGTCGATTGCCACGCTTGAATCATGCAAAGTTTGCCCGCGCGACTGCAATGTAAATCGATTGGAAGACAAAACCGCAGTTTGCAAAACTGGAAGATTGGCGCAGGTCGCCAGTCACTTTGCGCACTTTGGAGAAGAAGATTGTTTGCGAGGGCGAAACGGATCCGGCACCATCTTTTTCAATATGTGCAACTTGCGTTGTGTCTTCTGCCAAAACTACGACATCAGTCAAGCCAATCGCGGACCCGAAGTCACCCCAAGACAACTTGCAGCCCTGATGTTGGAACTGCAGCACAAGGGCTGTCACAACATCAACTTTGTCACGCCCGAACACGTAGTGCCCCAGATTATTGAAGCAATCCCACACGCAATCAAAGGCGGATTGAATCTTCCTATTGTGTACAACACAAGCGCGTATGATTCACTAGAAAGTTTGCGATTAATGGAGGGCATCGTCGACATCTACATGCCCGATTTCAAATTTTGGGATGATGCACTTTCGCTGCAGTACGTCAAAGCGAAAGACTATTCGAAGTCGGCACAAGCAGCAATAAAAGAAATGCACCGACAGGTGGGCGACCTGGTTTTGAACGAGAAAGGTCTTGCCGAACATGGACTGATGATAAGACACCTCATCATGCCCGGTGGAATTGCAGGAACACGAGAGATAATGCGTTTCATCGCGACAGAGATCTCGACTAACACATACGTCAACATAATGGCGCAGTATTATCCTGCCGGCTAAGTCGGCGAGAAAGAATATGAAGAGATCAATCGCCACATCACCCGCGAAGAATACGACAATGCAGTAAGCATCGCACATGAGGAAGGGCTACACCGGCTGGACCCGCGCCCAGCACGAATTAGAAACTGAGACGCATCAATGGTAGCCGAGACTGCGCACCTGTGACTCAACATAGAACCAAATAGCCGCAGCAGCTATCCCGATCACGACAAAGAAGCAAGCACCTTTAGCGCTGACTTTGTTCAGCACATTATCTTCCAAAAAACGAGTACCGCGCTCTCCCATAATGACGCCGTATAAGCTGAAGGGAACTCCTGCTGCGAAAAGGATCATCATCAAAGGCCAGATCGAAAGTATTTGTGCACCGCTGCGAGCTGCCGCCAGTGGTCTAAATATTCCATAATAGCCCGCAATCATAGTGATGAGGAATATCACAAGAGAGACGCGCCGTTCCAGATCGAAAAACTGCTCGAATTTACTTGGACTATATGGTGATGCAGTCCAGGTACCCGTATACTGCTGTCCAGCACTAACCATCTGCCAGGTTCCTGCAAGTGTTCCATCCGCACTCAGTATTCCATCGTAATGAGCAGGCGGCGGATCTTCTCTCTCTCCACTGTCGTTGTAGCGAGCATACTGTTTTTCAAAATAAACTTTGTTGCCACTGCATTGTCCCTTTATGCTGCCTTTGCCTAACTTCATGCCTTCATAGAATTCTCCGGTCAACAATTCCTCATGCATGGAAAGTCTGCATGTGAACGCCTGCGGCTTATTGCTCTCTATGCCCTGGTTGGCATCGAACTTGTACTCTGCTTTCCAATTTCCGGCGAGTGACACGATCATCTACCTCATGCAAGAGTAATTTTCAAAACATCAATGATTCCTAGTCACCGTTTTGTCGTTCAAGATAACAATAGGCAAATTGTGTTCTTTGAGTGCGGTAATAAGTTGCCGATTTACATGAAGCGAGTTAGCAGGGGCTTCGTAGATTGGTCCGGCGGAAACGAAATCGGGAACGTTGCCGTTGAACAGCTGCTGCAACTCAGGCTGTGAGAGTCCTTCGAAATAAACCGGCTGATTTCCTTTGCGCAACAATCCGACTCCTGACAAAATTGCGTTGTTCAATTTGCCTTCATTGTTCGTCTTAAGCGGAGAGCCGTCTTTCTCTATTGTCATCATACGATTGACGGCTTCTACAGCCATGACATACGGATCAGTCTTGCCTGCTGCCGACGCGAGGTCATCCAGGTAGTCGAACTGTCCTGCAACCCGGCGAAGATGATTGAGCCTGGGGAAATTCTCCGCTGGCACATCCCGTGCAGCTGGAATTCCGAGCTCAGCCAATTTTGCTTCCGCTTCTTCAGCAAGAGCCTTAGCTCTATGGTCTTGACTCCAGCGATCTACCAGCTCGACGTGGCCATTCCATCCAACTGATGTGCCCGTCGACAGGTTGGCCCGATTGGCTTGAGCAATGTGCTCAAATGGGCCAGTAACCAGGGCAATAATTTGCGCGCCTTCATTGTACACTCTGTGGTTTTCTGGAGTGAAAACAGAGAAAGACGTCGAATATTCCGGAGACTCGATAGTCGATCGCTGTTTGAGAAACTGACCGGTCAAGTCGTATGTGGAGTGACCGAACGCAGTGTAGTCAGTCATCACATGACCGCCAAAGCCCTGCGGAAGCTTGGATGGCATTAGCGGTAGCAAATGCCTGTTCAACACATCAACGCGAGGATCTGTAACTTCGTGTATATCTCGAAGTTCCTTAATTACCGGCGTAGTATACCACTCTTCACCGGCTTTTACTGATTTGATATCCGATCGGTTTAATATTGCCACCATAGCCAGTGCATCTGCATGTCGATAATTGTTGACCACATTGTCGAGAGCTTTTCGATCCTCGTCCAGGGTCTTCGAGTTCCTCTTGTCGGGATTGAAGCTCAATTCGGCATCTTTGCTCATTATGTCGGTGATGCGCTGTATGCGAGTATCAGAATATCCCAGCGAGCGTAAAACACCCCACGCCGTGCTGACGGAAGTCCTGTTGTGATCGTGGTCGACCATGTTCTCCGCTTTTCCGACATCATGAAGAAAAGAAGCCCAAAAGAGGTTCGTCTGATCATAGGGAAGAAGTTTTTGAAACTCCGGATCCTTACCCACTTTATCGACGACTTCCAGCAAATGGTTTTCCAGTGAGTACGAATGCGTTTGATGTTGTTTTCTGCCGACTATACCTCCCTCCGATGCATGGCCAAATATCGAAGGCATTAGTCGTCCGAGAGGTCCATCACCAAGCAGCCTTCTCAAGGCTTCCTTGCTCTTGAAAGCATTTTCAATGGAGCCACGCATCTGCGCAGCTTGTTCAGGAGGCAAGTCGACAATCTTGCCCAAGCGAAGCTCCGGCATTTGAATTGCCTTGGCCGCATCAAAGCCGGCACGTTGCATCTCACCAAGTGCTTTTGACGCTTCCAATCGGCGATCGTATCTGAAGTCATTGCTCGTAAGAGCTGCTTCAATTGGCTGCCTGAACTCGCTGTAGAAAGCATCCGGATTATTCTTTCCGACTTCGTTGGCAAGCGTCAGTGTAGAAAGGAGACGTCCCATGTGAATCTGCTTGTCGCCGGCGAGATCGAATGAATGCATCACCTCGGCGTTGAGTGTTCTAAGAAGCGCCGGAACTTCATTCGGGGATACTTTCACACCATGCTCGACGAGGGCTTTTATGTCGCCTGGGGAGAGAAGAACATATTGCTTTTGTTCTTGTGCCTGCCGATTTTTCTGGAGCAGCGTGTCAGTCAGCTGTTCTGCCGAGCTCGGAGGCTTTCTCGTCATCAGCTCCGAGAGGAATGCACTGCGCTCAAGACTCGGACTGAAACGTGAGTTGACGGCAAGCGCTCTCACCAGGTCGGGATTTTGCTCGGCAAGCCGATCGCTTCGAGCCCAGTCCTTTTCATAGAACGTCATGCGCCCGATGAATTTAGGATCAATGTCCTTCAATGCAGCTGCTTTTAACTCGACGCCTTCAGGTCCGAAATACTTCGGCGTGATGCGGGTGAGCATGGAATTGAACAATTCATACTCATTGGGCGCGGCTTTAGTCTGAGCAATTTTGTACACTGCATTCAGTTCCTCAGCGGCATTCTTCTGACTGCCACCAACCTTCTTGCCCAATTGCTCGAGCACGCCATTGCGAATTCTTCCAGGCGCGAGCTCGAGAGCCCAGTCGGCCCAGACCGAAGCCGGCAATCCGCCAGTTTCAATCTGAGGCAAAATACCGCGACCTTCCAACATTTTCGCCGCTGCAAACTGATTTTCCTTAGCCAGAGTTACAGAAGTCATATCCAAATAGGAAGGAGGATTCTTCAGATTTAATAGCGCTTCCAAACCCTTCAATTGTTGGCTTGGCTCAATGAATACCATTGTTTTTGCAAGTTGATCAGCGAGCACGTCATTGCCGAACTGCTGCACCGCTTCTAACTGCTGCTGCCAGATCTTCGTGGCGCGCTCAGGTCCAATTTGTTTGGCAACGCGATAGCCTTGATGAGCATCTTTCTGCAAGAGCCTTGGCCATAGAGAACTCAGCTCGGCGTCGGTGAGGTTCTTACCTTGTCTATCCAGAGTCTCACTGAACCACGCTCTCTTATCTGCAGGCAGCTCGTCTATCTGTTCTGCAGCAGCACGAAATTCTTCAAAGGACTTGGCGTTTTGTGTTGTTCGCCACAGTTCTTGTTCACCAGGAGTAAGCGCCAGTCTTATGTTCTGATCTGCATTTGGATGCAGTCTGAACTCATTCGGATTGATCGAAGTCGGCGCAACCAATTCTCTCGGTACTGCCTCTGCCTTTCGCCCCTGTTCGCTGGGCACCACATTCAGTGCCACAACATTATTGTCAGTTGCGCTTTCTCGAGCACTCTGATCATGTGCACCCAGTTGACCGCCGGGCTCGTTGCCACGTGAGCGCGTGTCGAACCACGCGCGACCGAAATTCTTAGCGTATGAGGCACCGCCAAATGTTCCGCCGACGACAGCCATCGACAACATAGATTCGGCTAGCTCTTCTGCCGTGGCTCCTCGGCGATGTCGCGCCAGGGCGTCATACTCGGCACCGACAAATCCGCCAGGCAAGCCGCCTACCACGCCGGAGAAGATCTTGTTCTTGAGCGTGCTCTTCAGTCCAAAGCGCGTTGCCGCCCCTGTCTCAGCCAGCGCACCGACACCGAGACTACCCGCTGTCAGGGTAGTGAACGTTATCCCGCTTCCCACTCCGCTTACGGCTCGGTCGGCAAGGAATGACAACATTCCGGCGTTACGAGCGCTTTGATCGCTCGGAGTGAAGAGCGTTCCATAAGTGAAACCTGTGATGGCTGATTCTCTCAGGCTCAAGCCTATAGCCGCTTTTCTCGAGAGAAGCGAAGATTCTACAGCAGCGGCTTCTCCAAATGCTCCCATCTTGCCGAGACCGAACTTAGTCAACGCAAACGGCACCATCATGCCGACGGCGCTGCCGAAGGTCTGAGCATACCAGCCGGACGAATTGAACCTTTCCGTCTGAGGAGCCTCTACGCCCCATTCGGAAAACCTATTCTTGACGCTCCGCATGGCGTCATTGCTTATGAATTGAGCGATTCCCAGGGCCGGCTGCTCGACTGCGGCGTAGGCGGCTGAATTCGTCAGTTCGCGAAGAAAGCTGTGCCGGGCGCCAGAATTCTCCGGTTCAGCGGATTCCGGGCGATCTTGGCTATTTTGCTCACTTTGGGCGAAAACTTCGTTGGGCGACATCCGGGACACCATTATTCTTATCTATGTATGTGCCCAGACCCCCAAATTGCTAAGCCCGGAAAGCCGAACACCCCCGCCCAGCCTGCGCTGACAGGATGACCGGTGGACGGTGAGCGCCCACCTGGCATTGTTTTGGGATTTAATCTTCTTACCTTCTCGTGGGCTGACCACACCACACTAGCCGTCCAGGACCAGCGCGTCTAACTGGTCGGCAATTCTCTGCAATTCATCAACTACATCAAACAGACATTTTTGTCGGGATAAACAAATTGGATACAAAACGCCTGTATTGTCCACAGCATCAACCAGTTAGCGCAATGGCGCGCGGCGGAGGACGTTATTATGGGTCAACCAGACAGTATCAGGTTCAGTAACCAGACGGAGTCAGGCAATGGCGTCAGTGATCAATCACGGCTGAAAGATGACGCAAATAAGTGTCCGCTCGATAGTACGCCAATGTACGACCCGCAATTCAACCAGGTATATTGCCTGACCAAGGCGGGCCAAGATACGTGCTTCCTGCCGCCCGACAATCTTTTGCTTAAGCAGCTCGGTGAGAGCAAACCAGCAGACTTCAATGATTTCAAAATGCCGGTATGCGAACAACCAAAGACACCGGTAGTGCCGAAGCTGGAAGTTTGCGAGGGCGACAACAAATTTGAAAATCGAGGACCACTCGATCTGACGATCAATGGGAAAGGAGAAATCACGGGCATCAGAGATAAACATGGCAACTATTTTTCGAGACAAGCTGACGGCTCGTATGTTCAACACTTTCAGTCCGGTGGTGAAGTAATAGTAAAGAACATGAAAATCGACGGCCGCGGCAATATGTCCTTCGATGCTTACCCCGGAACTGCTCCTTCGCACTGTGAATATAAGGCTGACGGCAGCTACAGTATCGACTCAGCCGATCTCGGCGGGAAGCTGGTATTCGATACCGCCAACCATCTTGTCGAAGCGCCAGCCGGCGATGGACATGTAAGAAAGTTTCACTACACGGATGGCCAGCTGGATCAGATTGACGGGCGTCTTGGTCACTGGGACCGCGAAGTGAGAAACGGCCAAGTGCGGTGGGTCAATACGAATGGCACAGTGTGGGAAGGCGACTTCGTAGTAAATCCTTCCACCAACGACCTCGAATTCAGAGGACGCAACGGTGCAGCCTGGAATTTCACGACATTCGGTAAGGACGTGCAGGCAACGCCAGAGAGAAAATAGGTTTGACAGGGGAAAACCCAAGCCGGGATGAAGGCGGAATCCGTTTAGCGACGGATTCCGTTTTCAAATTTGCCAGGCAACGAATCATTAATTACAAACTGCAAACTAATGTGACCGACTGAGTATTTCAGGGCATACTTTTCAAACGAGGTAAGTGGGCACATGCAGAAATAAAGTGAGACGATGGTACTGGAAGACAAAACCATAACGTGCCGCACATGCGATTCTCCATTCGTCTTTTCAGTGGGAGAGCAGGACTTCTTCGCCCTGAAAGGGTTACAGAATCAGCCCTCTCGCTGCCCTAACTGCAGAACATCATTAAAGTTGTTCAAAAAAGGCAAGTCTCCAGATGAAGCTGCCGATGTTCCGTGTCACGAGTGCGGTGTAATAACGCGAGTTCCTTTCAAACCGACCGGCACCAAGCCGGTGTTTTGCCACACCTGTTTTCACAAGCAACCTGACCCGCAGGTAATAGTGAAAAAGGATTGAAGCAAACACGCATTAATTGCGCCTCTGGTAAGATGATTGAGTCTTCCACAGGTATCACGGTTTGCCTTTTCAACTTCTCCGCGACGATTCAGACTCCTCGGAATTCGCCGTTTTTTTACCTGACAATTTTGAACAAATTGACAGACCTCCACTGATTATCTTTTTGCACGGCTCGGGCGAGAGAGGCAATGATCCCGGATTGCCGCTCAAAGGCAATGCTCATGTTTTTGAAAACCTGCAGTTGCCCGCCGCAGTTATTTTTCCGCAGTGCAACTGGGAGCATCGCGCATTTTATGGAGCCATGGAAGAGCGCGTGTTTAGAGCAATTTCGATTGCATCGAATTTGTTCGGCACTGACTCGACCAGAGCGTTTTTGTCCGGATATTCTATGGGCGGTTCGAGCAGTCTCTGGCTGGCAGCAAAACACAAAGATAAGTTTCCGGCCGTAATCTGCATCGCCCCCGGTATCACATGGATGGGAGAAGAACATCCACCACATTTACCGGCGCATGACAAAGACCTTTTCGTTGAGATGTTCGTTGCAGAAAATAGAACAGAGCTAATTGCTGCGCAAGTACATAGTATACCGTTCTGGTTCTTGCAAGGAACAGAAGATGAGCCTTGTCCAATTGAGGAAACCCAACAGTTGGTAAGGGAAATGCGCAAGCTTGGCGGGCGGCCACGGCTCACGGAATATGAAGGTTTGGACCATGAATCTTTGACATTGGCTCTCGAGGAAGAAGGATTGTTTGATTGGCTGCTCTCGCATCGCAGCATATGATTACACGCGG
>JAYRNY010000605.1:0-3261 GCA_041911975.1 bacterium
CAGTCAGTAGAAGCGGGTGACCGTTGATTGCTGGGTTTTCTTCAATCCGTATCAAGCGCGGCTGCGAGTCGTGCCCGATAGCGATATAGAAGTAAGTATCGTAAAACTCGTATCCTTCGTATTCTTCGTAGGCGCTGTAATAGACATAGACCGGCACCACTTCGGCACTATATTCGGCGTTCCATGGGCTGACGCCAAGAATACGGTTTGAGCGGACGCGGCGATCCCCATCGACCGAGTTCATGTACTGGTCGCCCGCCTTTTGCGGCATGAGATCTTTCAGGTTGTCGTAAATATTTTCTCCGCTTTCGTCTTTCGTATTTTTGAGCTCAAATGGCCGCATGTACATGCGGAGAATAAAACTCGGCTTCCGGTCACACAGGATGTCCGTTTCCGGGTCCATAAATACGTCATAGTCATCCACCACTCGTGGTGCTGGCCCGTTAAATTGCACAAAGCGCTCTCTGACTTGCTTGATTTGCGCCGCCACTTCCGGCGAAGCTCCTGTTTTCTTCAGGTGTGCAGCCAGCTTGCGGCGCCCGTTGCGAGTGCCAAGCAGGCGGTAGCTATAAACTTGGTCCCAGCGTAAGAATAGGTGTGTAGTGCCTCTGACAATCATCTGTTTGAGGCTGCGCGCGATAATACGCCTTGATTTTGCTTGGCGGTGCATCCACACTTGTTCCGCTCGAGCAGCCTTTGTGATTTGTGCCGGCTCTGGCGTCTGTGGAATGAGCGTAAGCCAGCTTTCATCCTTTGGCATCACTGCTAGTGTCAGGTTGATAGCCAGGTTGTTAACACCATCATAAATGTCAGTTTCGCCGAAGTCGCTTGAATCCAGATACGGCATAGACTCAAGCTCTGGCAATTGGCGGTAGCAAAGGTAGGCGCGGTCGCATTCTTCCCACATGCGCTCGATGTCGAAGCGTGCATGACGCCAGTATTCCAATTTTTTGACAATCATCCGAGAGAAGCCGTCCCAGAACTTGTCAGTGACTTTGGGCAAGTCTGGCTCAAGGTAAATCAACTGGGCCATTGTTTATCTCCCGTGTGTGCTCGGTGAGCTCCATTTGACGCCGCTTTTCGTCCGGCGTTGCAGGGGCTTTCTGTCTCCACGCAATGTGTAAGCGCCTCGATATAAGAGCGGATACTTGAAAGAGTCGGCCGCATCTTCTGTGGGGTGCTGCTCGTCGATGATGTCGAGAATGTCGCCTGACGGCGTGTTCTTGTAGCGGTACTTGCCGCCAAGTGCATCATCGAGAATGCGGCATTTAGTGGAGTTCACCACAAGTTGCGGGCGTTGGTGTCGGTCGCATAAGCGAGTCATCTTTGAGCGTCCAGCTTGAATCCCCGCGGTTATCCATTCGGCGCGGGGAATTTGGTACATATAGGCATATTCAACGTTAATGCCATGCATCTGGTAAAGGTGCATGTATTCCGATTTCATCTTCTGAGTAGACTTGGTGATGATTGAACCGCTGGGGTCGCCCGCAAACTCCACCTGGTAGCCCCGATAATCCGAGTTGTTTATTTCATTCAGTTTGAACGCCACTTTGTCGATGTCGGCATTCTCAAAGTAGAGTTCTTGCAGGCAGAGGTAGCAGCCACAATCAAGTATTTGAGTGGCGAGTAAGAAGAAGTGGACACCGGGGTCAACACCCCAGATGATTGGCACTCCAAGCACGGGTACGAGAACGGATGATTTGTGAATCAGCTTGTATTCTTCGTAGACCTTACCCTTACGCGATTCGTTGAAGTCGATTAACACCTGACTTGCGTAGGTTTGAGCGTCCATAGTGCGCTTTGCTTCGCGCTGCCACTGGCTCGTTATCTCATTGTCGATGAGTTGCGCGCCTTGCATTTTGCGCGGGTCTTTCCACCAGTGAAAGCTAATCTTTGTAACTTCTTCCTCTTCCTGGTCTGGCTTAGCTTTAACTCCGCACAGTTCAGCAAATTTATTATTCGGCCCTTCCGCTGTTGATACCGCTATTCGCAGGTTCGTCGTGAGTGAGCATGAGCGCCATGCTGAGTAGTCTTTGCCTGGTATGGTGCGGGCAAACTCGTCGAATAGTACAGCCTTGACACGGCCGCCGGCGCCCGCGTGCTCCGTAAAGGCTTCACCGCCGATGATACCGCCGTTCGGATTCACCAGCCTTCTTACGTGCGAATGCTTTTTCCAGTCGAAGCCCGGAGGTAGAAGCCATGGCGGATCGAGGCGTAGCATGTACCGAATTTTTTCAAACGGTGTATCCATGTTGCCCGGCTCGTCTACTTCTTCTTCTTTGCGCGAAAGAATCAGATAAGAGCCGTTGTTAAATTGCCAGTCCCACTTAAACACGCCAACAGTCGAGAAGCTTCCGGCTGTTTCCCTGCATTTTTCTAGCGCGATATTTTCCCGCTCGTAGTCTCCTAGTCCATTACAGCGCTTGATTGCATCGACTAAGTATTCAACGTATTCACGCTGATAGCCAAGCATTTGCCAGGCTAATCGGTCGTGCGGTGGCGGCCTTAGCGGGTTGTAGAGATATCCGTAATTCTCCAGATAATACGTGCAGGAGTTTTTACACCTGAAGTATTCGCACCTTCGCTCGTTCTCATCCATTTCACAGATGAGAAGTCGCTCTAGCCTTTTAACGATTGCTGCCTGGAAGTCTGGAAGCTCTAACGGCAGATGTCTTACTATTGCCAGCGGATTTGTCAGCCACAGAATGCTGTTCGGATTTTTCTCCAACATTTCCGCCGCTCGGTTCTTGAGTTGCGCCATTCTTCAGATCCTCAACCTTCTGCTGCGATTTCACCGCCTTTTCTGCTGCCGCTCTCAGGCGGTCTTGTGCCTTTTCCTGTTCAAGCTCCGCGCAAGCAAGCAAGAGTTCTTGAACGTCTGGGTGAGGCGAAACGAATTGATACTCGCCAATGCCGTCGCCAAGCTTGCACTGCCCGACATTGAAAAACTTGTCATACATGCGGCTATTGACTGAGATGTAAGCAATCATCCCCTTGTCTGGCTGTATGCGGTTTTCGTAGATAAAGCCGAAAAATGTACTCTTTTCGTCGAACCGGTACTGAACCGATCGGTCAGAAGCGTTCCAATGCGAGATGTCAAATACTTGAGTTTTGGGCAAGTCCGCCATAAGGTTCCTCCGCTGCTGCACTGTTGCACTGCGGCAGAGGGTATCACAGAGTCAGCCCTGGTTAATTTCTTTGGCGGTCTTCTTTCCCGCGCCTGATTTCCTTTGTGCGATTTCCGGCGCCTATCGACATACC
>JAYRNY010000606.1:0-3200 GCA_041911975.1 bacterium
AGCGTGAAGATAAAAGGCCGCCGCTGAGCGGGTACACGTTTCGATACCGCATTTGATGACCTAGCCTAATGGATGTATCGTCTTGACGAAGCCTTTTGCCTCGGGGAACTTGGAGCTGCTAAGAGTCTTCGGCATTACATTTTGCTTCGAGATAAATAGATTCACTTTTGCCTGCGCAGTTTGTTAACCCGGAGGCACCAAGTCGGAAAAGGTCTGGCCTCGTCTGTGCAAAAAGTCGAAGACTCGATAAATCTGTCTGAGAACATCGCCGATCGAAAAGAGGTTGAAATCATAGGCCGCGTTGTTTATCACACGATCGAATGCGATGTGCTCATACTAACTAATGCGCATTGCGGTGGTTTCGCCGCCTTCACAAAGATTTCACCCATGATCTGGGATTATCATGTCGATTCCCCACACTCGTGTCGCTTCCCTCATACTTCTCGGTTGTTCTCTCTTCTCGCTCGTTTTCTAATTTAGTCCGTCCTCTTACTCGCTCGTATTTCATATCTCTCAATTCGTCTCTGAAGAACGTTATTCTCGAACGTTCTAATCAGTTCTCATCTATTCGTTTCTCTCACTTCGCTTCTAATGTGATTCTTTTCGCTGGCTCAGTATGCCGCGTAGGAAATCTTGTTTGTCTTTCTAATCTCGCTCGTCCAAACACCGCAGGTGTGGGGTCGGCAATCCGTTTGTAAGTGCTCCAGGCTCTGCTACGCTTCGCCATCCGCGCCGCCCGTCTAACTTAATAAGCAGCCATTCGGCTGCGCAACCAGTTTTTACCTATCTATAGGTTTAGATTCCCATGGCACTAGAACAAGGTGATTCGCAAGTATCTGCGCCAGCCGAGAGCAGTATCTCGTCGTCGCAGGACAATATGCAGTCGATTGCTGCCGATAATCAAGCCGGCGTCTGTCAAAGCGTTGATGACTTCAAAGCTGCCAACGATAAGTTCATGACGGATCTCGGATTTCCTTCCGCCAATATTTTGAACACCTGCGAGCAGGATGATCCCGGCGATATGCAGCAGCCTGCAAATCAAAGACCCGAAGTTCAGGAAACTCAAAAACCTGATGCCCAGGGCGATGTTAAAGAGCTCAGTCCTGAAAACCAACAGCAGCTCAGTGAGCTACAAAGTGCGGGCGCGAAAGCATGCGCCGACACTGGATGTGATCTGGCTGCGACTCAAAAGGCTCTTCAGGAGCAGGCGGACAAATACGGCACCAATCCTGATGGCTCTCCGAAAGTCAGCGTTCTGGCCGGACAGACAAATGCTGATCTTCCCGAAACTAACTTTTATGCTTCATTCAACGGCAACAGGTCTCAACAACAAGCCAATCAACTACTTCTTGAAGGTGCTCGGCAGTATGGTGATCCGAGAGCTTTCCCATCCAGCACAGTGGGTCACATAGGCACTGTTTACGGCGGCAACGGGCCGGCTTCATAAGTTTATACGAAGGGCATTTAGCGCTGCCTCTCAGGAAGGAACGTTGGGGTGGCGCTTTTGCTGCAGTCTGATACAGCCAGCATAGTGACGGCAACGACGATGAGAGCCCCTTAGCAAAAAGGGCTCTCACAGACGATTTTTCGCATTCAACAATTTTTAGCGAGACAGGAACATCTCAAGCTACATGCCAATCTTGCAATTGTTCCTCTCGCGGAACAGCTTGATACCGGTTATTCCTGAATTATCTGTTTTCGTGGCGGTTGTAGTGGGCGTAACCGCGGAAAGTGCCCCAGACCGGTGTGTCTTCGAAATAAGCGGGCTCGGAGACAACTCTTTCAATCTCGTCTACTTGCTGTTGCTTTTGGGATTCGACGGTTTGGTGAGCAAGGATTTGATATTCAGGCATGTGAAAGAAACCTCGGGGTGGAGGGAGAATCAACGGGGGTTGCGTAGAGGGTGGGCGTCGATTTGCTATCGACACGGTTATTGTCAACCAGCCTACGTGAAAAACACGTGAATCACGTATTCACTTTTAAAAATCCCCATTTTCTGGGAAAATCTGGGGGTCGCACCCCCGGAAAAACTGCCTAATAAGGTAAAAAAGGGAGGGAAAATTCACGTGAACGTGAAAAATTTATCCCAGGAAGCTGCCAAATTTAAGGGTCTATTGAACGGCGCCTGCAAATTCGATCCGGTCGACCTGGCAGAAAGGGCGCTGAATCCTCAAATACTTCAATCGATGGAGTATTTGGACTCGGCAGAGGCTGTGGATAGTTTGTACGCCGACCCATACTGGCCTAAATGGAACAGCCCCTGGTGGCATATGACCCTGCTATTTGAGATGGGTCTGGCTGACAAAATTCCCGACCGGGCGATTGATGCGTTTCAATCCGTCTCGCAAAAGCACTATATAGAGGTTTTTCCTTTGCGAGAAGAAGAGATTCCCGCCGGCTGTGACGCGACGCGCAATATCTGCTGCTTCTGCGCGCTGGCAACGACGATGCAGATACTCGAAGCGCGCGGGCTGCACAGCGACGAGGTGCTGCCGTGGGCGCGCCAGTGGTTTTCCCGCTATCAAATTGCCGATGGCGGCTATAACTGCAGTGAGGAGATTTATCTGAGGGAAACGCCGCGCTCCTCGATCGTTTCAACCGTGCCCATGCTGGAGGCGCTTTTGAAATTGTCAGAACGAGGGCTGAGTGATTATGAGGAGAGGATTTTGGATCGCGGCATTCAGTATTTGCTTGATCGGCGTTTGTTCAAATCGATAAGCAAAAAGGATGCAGTGATCGACCCTGATTTCTTGCTGCTTACCTTCCCGCGATTCTATGAATATGATGTGCTGCGCGGATTGAAACTCGTCACTGACTGGGCGATGAAGCGCGACAAAAAACTGCCTATGTCTGGAATTGAAGAGGCTTTTACGCTGGTGTGCAAGAAGATCAAGGTTGATGAGCCTTCTATCGATATAGAACGACAGTTCTATGCGGACAAGAGAACTTTAGCAAAGGACGAAACCGGCGCATGGTCGCGCGGTCATGACGTTTCCACCTTTCCACTGTTAGCAGCAGTCGGCGCACTCGGCCCCTCGCCGTTTCTCTTCAAATCATTCATGCTGATGTACGAAAACCTGCATCAATTGCTGAATAGCGGGCGCGTTACTACTTAAACCCGCCCGCTACACAAAAACTCCACAAATACTCCACACAAACTCCACGACGGTGCATTACATTGTTTGCACGCGACCCCCGGC
>JAYRNY010000607.1:0-6611 GCA_041911975.1 bacterium
CGACAAATCATCCATGCTGGCTCTGCAAGACGAAAAGGTGGCTCCCTGTGCATATGTAGCCATGGCATATGCAAAATTCTTTCTCAATCAAAGAGCCGGCGCATTTGCTGATGCGAGAGCCGCTGCCGCTTTGCGCCGGTATGACTACTATTTTTATTTCCCGCTGACCAATCTGCATTACCGAGCCGGCACGACTGAAAAGGCTATGCGCGAGTATGACGCGATGATCAAGAAAGATCCGAATAATCCCACTCCATACGCTTGCCGCGCTGAAGTTTTGAGCTTGCTGGGCAAAGAAAATAAGGCAATTGAAGATTTAGGTGAGGCGTTGAAACATAACCCGCGCTCCACCTTGTTCTTGAAGAGGCGAGCCGCACTCTATGCGAAACACGACCAGATCGAGAATAGTTTGAAAGACCTGACTGCGGCAATAGAGCGTGACTCGAAGGATGGCGAGTCTTATTCCCTGAGGGCTCAGGGCTTCCTTGCAAAAGGCGATTACAAGAAAGCCGAAGAGGATCTCTCTGCTGCAATTGCGTTGAGATTCAATCCGGCGAAGAACTATGCAGCCCGCGCGGCCTGTTTTCGTAAGTTGGGTCGAGCTTCCGCTGCTGCTGCCGACCTTGTCGATGCACGCAGAGCGAGCAAATAGGAAGGCTGCCCTCGTTTTTGTATAATTTGGCGATTGCCGACCCCGATAATTCCTGTCTTGGCAGGTATTGCCGGGTTGGCAGCAGTTGAAGAAGTTGAAGAAATTGCGAGGAATGCAAATGGATGTCAACTCCGCGGTCGTGCCGTCTGAGGCTGAAAAAACAACCATTTTCTTCGGCAAGACTTTCGAGACGCCAGGAGTTGAGCTGACAAGCGTCGGCGGCAAAGCACATTCGCTTATTCGAATGGTGGAATTGCAACTGCCTGTTCCACCCGGTTTTGTCTTGCCGGTCGAGTTTTTTGCCAGCTGGTTCGAGTCCATCAAAATGACTGACGCATGGAAGGCCTTCTTGGACGCCGACGTGCATTCAAAACTGCGCTCTTCTTGCGATGCTCTCAAAGCAGAAGCAATGAAATTGAGCTTTTCCAATGAGCAGAAAGACGCCGTAACGTCGGCGCTTGCGAAATTCAATCATAAGGGCGAGTTATTTGCCGTCCGCTCTTCTTCTCCTGAAGAGGATCTAGATGGATCTTCATTTGCAGGTGGTTATGAAACCATTCTTGGCGTAAGGAAAGATGGCATCGAGTCAGCTGTGAAAAAAGCTTTTGCTTCTTGCCTGGACCAGCGCGTGGCTGTCTACAAGAAGCAGCACAATTTTGATTTCCGCAGTCCAAAGATCGCTGTCGCGGTGCAGACTCAAATTGCATCGGATGTGGCTGGTGTCGGCTTTTCCATGAATCCTGTCAGCAACGCCTACGACGAGGCGGTCATAAATTCCAACTGGGGTTTGGGAGAAACGGTAGTGGCGGGGATTGCCACTCCGGACACTTTTATTGTCGACAAGCACAAACTGGAGATCTTGCAAAAACAGCTGGGTGGCAAAGAAACTTCAATCTGGCTCTTGCCGAACGGCGGAACAGAAGAGCGTGCAGACGGCAGGCAGAAGGATTTTTCGCTTACAGATGATCAAATCATTGAATTGACTAAATTGATTGCTCGCGTTGAAGAGAGCTACGGGCGCCCTATGGACATTGAATGGGCGTACTCCTCAGGAGAAATGTTTCTCCTGCAAGCACGCCCGATTACTACATATGTTCCTCTGGCGCAAGAGTTGATCACAGCTCCGGGTGCGCGAAAGCGCCTTTATCTCGACGTGACGATCTGCGTGCAGGGCTTGTTCAAGCCCATATCGGTGCTCGGCACATCTTTCCTCAGGGGAGCTGCATCACTGATTACGACCAAGGTCTTCGGCAAGGATTTGACCAAGAATGTTGACGATGCATTTGCCTACATGAGTGACGGGCGGATTTATCTCAATGCTTCCAATGCCTTTGAATTTGCTGGACAGGAAAAAGCTGCGAAGTTCTTCAACAATATGGATCCGACTGCAGCGAGAATTATGGCGTCGGTGAATGAAGAAGAGTATCGCTCTCGTAACAAGGACATAAAGCACATTCCCCTGCATTTATTCTTCCAATTGCCGACGATTGGTTTGCATATTTTAGAAGCACGTTTGATGCCCGAGCACGCGCAGCGCAATGTCGAGCAAGAAGTCAAGGAATTCAAGCGCGATGTGCGTCACATTGCCGAAGAGAATTTGCCCTTCGACGAGCTGGCGGCAGCGCTTTTTGAGCGCGTCCGGCGCTCGGTTTTTACGCAAGTATTGCCGGCATTTGTGACTTCCAGAATAGCGCTCGAACGCATGAAAGCAATTGCCGGTGAAGGGAAATACGAGCACGAATTCAAATATTTGGAACGCGCGCTTCCTCACAACCCGACCGTGGAAATGGGGCTGTCTCTGTATCACATGTCGCAATTGTTGCCGGATGATATTGATGGCACCCGTGTGGAAGATCTGTTGGAATCAAGGCAGTTGCCGAAGCCGTTTCTTGCCGCCTGGGATGAGTTTCTCGACCTGTATGGGCACCGTGGCCCGACTGAATTGGATATTGCGGCTCCCAGATTCCGGGATGATCCTGGCACATTGCTTTCTCAAGTTGTGACCTTGCGTAAATCGTCATCTTCCGAAGACAATCCGCAAGAGCGCTTCGATCGCGGGCAGGTTTCTCGGCGCCAGGCTTTTGAACAGTTGTGCGAACATTTGCACAACAAAGGCTGGCTGACGATGAAAGATTTTTCGTCGCTCTACAGAGTGTATGAAACGCTTGCCGGTTATCGCGAGATGCCGAAGTACATGATGATATTTTGCATCGATACGCTCAGGCAGCGAGCTTTGAAAGCCGGCAAGGAACTTTTTGAAGCTGGTCGACTGGATAGCATTCAACAGATTTTCGATTTGAAGATCGAGCAGATTGCTGACGCGTTTGAAGACAAATCGTTAGATCTGCGTAAATTTGCTGTTTCGAACAAAGTCATCATCAATCAACTAAACGCTGTTGCCAGCTTGCCGCTTGTTATGGACTCGCGCGGAAGGATCATCAATCCTCCGCCGGTACAGGCAAAGGAAGGGGAGGTGGTCGGTACGGCTGTTTCCTCCGGAATTGCCAGTGGACCGATTAAGGTGCTGCATTCTCCCAATGAGAAGCCACTCGATCGCGGCGACATTCTCGTAGCTCGTGCAACAGATCCTGGCTGGACGCCACTATTCGTCAATGCTGCCGCTGTGATTTTGGAAGTGGGCGGCATGTTGCAGCACGGCGCGCTTGTCGCACGCGAATATGGACTGCCGTGTGTCACTGGCATTGCAAATGCCACGAAACTGTGGGAAGACGGTACCATGGTCGAGGTCGATGGCACTAATGGTGTGATTCGTTTGCTAAGTTAGGAATCCGCTCGAGCCTTGCGCATGGTGTGGATAAACAGCGCAATTGATAGCGGCAGCAAAAGGAAGAACCACGGATTTAACAGCCCGCCTTTGAGCAGGTAGTTGTGCTGTATCTCGATGGAAAGGGGCAGCACGAAAACAATCGTGCCCAGCATTACCGCAAGTTTCCACCCCTGTCCAAATGGTATTAGAGAATCATTGAAGATAAGAATGATTGTTGGGACCATTAACAACAGGTCGTATGTGTGGCAGTGCATTGAAGCGACGAGTGCCAGAGGGATAAACCCAAGTACGCCCAGCATGAGAGCGTTTTCTTTATTGCGGAATTTCCAACCGACAAAAAGACCCAGCCCAATCGTTGCCAGATACATTGCTGAGGTGAGCGTGAAAATAGTTGGCGCTGCGTCAGGGAAAAGTCTGAGCAGTTGCCCGCGAATAGTGGGATTGAGTTCCGGTTGCATGAGCGGAAGACTGCTCGGTGCGCTCACCAATGCCATGTAATTGGTGATGCCGGTCGTGCCCATCTGCACATATGCAATGATGCTGAGTATTGCAAACGCAGCACCGCAGACGATGAGAGTTTTGAACTTTTTCGCCCCAGCGAGATAGGCGAGGAATGGTAAGAACTGCTGAGGTTTCAAAACAAACAGTGCAAGCCACAAGCCGGCACCGATGTCTTGTTTTTTCTCGAGACAATAAATGGCTCCGATGTATGAAAGAAGGAGAATCGGAGCGAGCTGATCGATGCGCAGCGAATTGTATGCAGCATCGGACAGGGTTACGGCAGCTACTAAATAGCAGGTTTGCTTATAGCCCAGATTGAACGTTTTCTTCAAAAGAAAAAGCGCCGCGCCCAGGCAGCCGACAAGCAAAGCCTTCCATAAATAGCGCATTACTTCGGGAGGAAATAATGCTATCGGAGTGAGCAGTGCCAGACCTTGCGGTGGGACAAAAAGAGGAACAATTCGCTGACCCATTGATGGATATAGTCTGTGTTGCGCTTCTTCCAGACCTTTAATCGTATAGCCGTCCGCTCCTTTTCCTTCGATCACCAATTTAGCCGGCGAGTAGTATTCAGGCAAATCACTAATGCCGCCAAATGCTGGAATTGAAAGATAAATGAGAGTGCACAGTGCACCGACGCCAAGCACGGCAAAAAGAGTAGCGATGATATTTTCAATCAACGCCGTGCGCTCGGCTTTTCTGGCAGCAGACTCTTTTTGATCGTCATCCGGGGGATGATTTTTTTCTGCGCCGTTGCTATCGCTGGTTGTCAATTTGTGCTTTCTCGCATCAGGCGGTGCCTTCAGAGCTTAGCGCAGAAGTCTGCGGGAGGGGTATGGGGGTGCAAACTGAAGTTGGAAAATTACTCCGAAAAAATTGAAATTTTTCGGAGCGAATTTTCGGAAACCCAGAACTGTGCCTAAATCACCCGGTTGTCATTCTGCTGTGGTAGAAGCGGCCGTTTTTGCTTGATGGTAGCCACTGGGCGGCTGTTTGTTTCATGAAACGGCGGCATGGCTCGAAGACCGGCGAAGATGCTAAGCTGTGGACGTTTCGCGCACTTGGGCCGGCGGTAAAAACGCCCTCTTTGCGACCGCGAGCATTGGCAACCAGGAAAGTTTGCAGCTGTGAAAAAGCTCTCGATTCTAATACCTGTATACAACGAACTCGGCACGCTCGTTCAGGTACTGGACAACGTTATCAAGGCAGAGTCGCAGGGACTAGAAAAAGAGCTTGTCATTGTCGACGACGGTTCCGTGGATGGCACGCGCGAAATCCTCGCCGGTTTGGACGCACGTATCTACAACGCCAAGATTTACTTTCACGACAAGAATATGGGCAAGGGCGCAGCGCTGAGAACCGCTTTGCAAAATGCAACCGGCGACGTTATCTTGATTCAAGACGCCGATCTCGAATACGACCCGCGTGAGTACAATGAACTGCTCAAGCCGATCCTGGAAGATCACGCCGATGTTGTCTACGGATCGAGACTGTCAGGTGGAAAACCTACGCGCGCGTTCAAAATCACGCACTTGCTGGGCAATAGGTTTCTCAGTTTCTTGACGAACGTTTTGTACGACTGCACGCTCACTGATATGGAAACTTGCTACAAAGTTTTCAAAGCCGAGTGCATCAAGAAGGTGCAGATTCGCTCCAATCGTTTTGACTTTGAGCCGGAGATTACAGCCAAGATCCTGAAGCAAAAGGTGCGGCTTATCGAACTGCCGATTTCATATTTTGGACGAGACTACGCTGAAGGCAAGAAAATTACTTGGAAGGATGGCTTCGCTGCGATTTTCGCTTTGGTGCGCTTCCGATTCATGGACTGATGCAAGAATCCTCAGCTAAATCACAAGTGCAGACTTTGCTTCGAAGCAGAGTAGGCCGCAACGAAGAAAAATTGCAGTATTTGGCCAAAGGCTTATGCTGACTCGTCCCGCTTTTCTAACTTGCCGACGCGTCTCTCAATTTTTTCGATGCGTTTTTCAAGTTGTGCGTGTGCTTCTTCGCTTCGCAGCAGAAAGGACGTTATGCCTCTGAGTTTAGAAGACACGTCTTTAGAAGACTTGTCTACCCGGTCACTAAGGGTATCCAGCCTGGAATTCGTTCCGTCCAGCTTTTCTCCGAGCATGGAGAAGCCGCTACGCATCTCATGCCTGAGCATTTCAATCAAATTCGAATCGTTGGTCATTGCGACTTCCTCCGGTAACTACATTATTAGAGACGAGAGAAGCGTGTCAAGAGTTCAAATCAATCGACAGTAGGCTCTGTATTTAATGATTGGATATTTTCGGCTGTTCCCACGGCTTCAATCTAGGGATCCAGCGCGGCACATTTTTCTTGTAGAGCAAATAACTTTCACCAAAGCGCTTTTCCAAAACCGGCTCTTCTAAAAGTGGAAGATAGAACATGTTTGCCACAAGGAAAGTTAGAAACCAGGACAATATTGCCACCGACCCGAAGATCAAGGATTCACCGCAAAGAATGAACAATACCCCGCTGATCATCGGGTTTCTCACATGGCGATAAACGCCTTTCACGACTAGATTTTTTGGAGGCTCCCAGGGGGCCAATGTCCCTTTTCCCTGGCTTGCGAACAGAGAGATGGTTTGGCACATCAAGAAAAGACCGATGCCGATACATGCTGTTCCGGCAACGATCATAAAATAG
>JAYRNY010000608.1:0-2193 GCA_041911975.1 bacterium
TGACGATTTGCACGGCCGCAGTGCCGACGCCGCTGCCCACTGCGCTGATGAGAACATTGTCTCCTGAAACCAAACGCATTTGCGAAACCAGCGCATCGAATGCAGTGATGTAAACCTCTGGAATGGCGGCTGCTTCGACAAAGGAAAGGGACTTTGGAATAGGCGCCAGCGTGCGTCCATGCACGACCACATACTCGGCGTAGGAGCCGCCTCCGCACAAGCCGAAGACACGATCGCCTGGCTTCCACTCTCCTGCACCATCCCCGATGGCATCTACAATTCCGGAAAATTCCAAACCGGGAATATCCTGCGGGCAATCAGACGGAGCAGGATAATTTCCCATTCGCTGCACTAAATCAGCGCGATTGACTGCTGTCGCCTTTACTCGAACGCGCACTTCGCCGCGCTGCGGCTGCGGTGCATCTACCTGTTCGACTGTGAGAACATCAGGCTCGCCGAACTTGGTTATTACTACGGCACGCATTTTTTCTTCAGTTTCGACGGCCACATTTGCCTCCACAACTCAGTCGCTATCACATGACTAACAAGAAATACAAAGCATTTGCGATAGAAAAGCGACCGGAAAATACGAAAGAATGAGAAGGTTAGCACATTTGAATGCTTTGCAGCTTTATTTACAAATACGTAAAGCGCGTGCCAATCTTCCATACACCGACTGCCGGCGGCAAAAGTCAGGAAATTGGTTTGATTCGCGTTTGCTCCAAGTTTATACTGATAAGAACGCACACAGCCGTCGTTAGCCGCTGCTCTGCATGACTGCGATTACATGATGGCACAACAACGATCTTCAGGGAATTGAATATGAGTGACACTACTACTCGCACTGAAGAAAGAACCATCAATCGAGACGGAAATGCAAATCGAGCGCCGGACACAATTGCGCGCGTGACCGCCAACGAAAATTCCGCATCGCTCACGGTATCGAGCGCCGCCAGGCCGGAAAAGGACATCTGGGATAAAACGGCTGCAGTAGCACCGATCATCTCCGGTATTTTCATATTCCTAGCCGGAGGAGTTTTCACTTTCACCTATAACCAGCAGCAATTGAAAGTGCAGGAAATTCAAACGATTGAGAAATTCATTCCGCACCTGACCGGCAGCGAAGCAAGCAAGAAAGCGGCGATCCTGATGATCAACTCGCTGACTGATGCAAAATTGGCTGGCAGAATCGCCTCTATCTTTGCCAGTCAGGGCACTGTTTCCGCTCTGCAAACGATTACGAGGAACGGCAGTGACAACGATCGCCAAATTGCCCAACAAGCGCTGGCAAAAACAATTGACAATATCAAGGCGCGCGAAAGCCGCCTGGACAGCATAGAAAACGAGAACAGAAAGGCGCTGCAGGATGCCGAATCTGCCGAAGGCGATACGCCTATAAATCTCGCCGGAATGGCAGCGAAGTATAAGAACCTCGGGAATTACCCGCTGGCAGAGCAGCTTTTGAAGCGGGCTCTCGAGTTGGTTGAAAAGGAAGATGGACCGGAGTCACCTGAAGCAGCCATCGTCTGGCGCAAGCTTGCCGAGATCACGACCGCGCGAGGCAACCGCGCTCAGAGTGAGGCATACTTGAAGCACGCGCAAGCAATTGAAGCAAAACCTGCATCAGTTCAGATCACGCCGCAAGATCCCGCGCAGCCAGATGCTAGCTCCTCTTTGCCAGTTTCAGATAAGGAAGCCGACGCCACGCCGAAGCCGAACGAAGGCTAAATACTTAGTCTTCTATATATTCGGACCAATATTCGGTACGTTCGCGCCACCCGCAATTACCGTTGCCGCAAATGAGCGTCACTTTGGCGCCTTTGGTCTCCAGCCCGGAATCACCGGCGCCATCCCAGACCGAATCGCAAGTTTCCACATACTTGTCGAACTGCTTGACTGAGCCTTTGCACTCAGGACAACGCATTTTGCCTTCCTCAATGGCTTTCTTAATTACGTTGAGCGCCATCTAGCCTCCCACTGGTTTGTCTATCGAACAAAAATACAGATTTGAAAAATCGAAAACATATAGCTGAATAGGTTATATGAAAGTCGCTCAACCGGGGTTGACAGAGCCAAAGTTTAGACTTATTCTAAATACAGACAGATTCAAACAAAAACAGCACGAATATAAGGAAATTGCCGAAGCTAGAGGCCGAAAGCCATGAAAAACAACGTCGAAGAGCTGCTAAATAA
>JAYRNY010000609.1:0-3732 GCA_041911975.1 bacterium
AAGTCTTCAAAACCTGAAAACCCCGAGCAGAATACATATAAGGGCGGGATTCTTGCTGCCCTGCGTCGGCGAGCCGCCTACACGCCCACGAAGTCGACGCCTGTATGAGAGACAGAGCAGTCTTTCGACTGCTCCGTTTTGCCCTCTCAGGTATGCCTATTTAATTCTTGATTCTTGCTTCCGATTATCGAATCTCTTTCGTTTTACTGTCCGCCACATGTCTTCTTTCCATTTGGGGCAGGTTGACGAAGGGCATCGCTCCACCACCGGAGAATGTAGGCAATTCACCATCCCACTTTTCAACGGCTCTCAGTTGTACAAGGTTCGGGTTTTGTGAAAGGGCGTTGGCTTCACGTTGGATGGCGGCGGCTCTTTCGACACTTTCCCTCTTAATCTGATAGGCTGCGGCGTCAGCGGCCAACTCTTTTTCACGAGCAGCGGCTTCGGCTTCGGTGATGCGTCTTTCTTTTTCGTTCTTAGCTTGCAAGGCTTGTTGTTCAGCTTTTACTTTAGCTTCAATCGATAAGTTAAATTCCTTCGAGAAGTCAAAATCAGTGATGGCTACGTTAGCAACCATTACGGCGCCTTCCAATTTCTTTTCAGAAAGTGTATGTCCGATGTAGTTTCTGATTGCGTCAGTCACCAACTGTTTTACTTGTTCGCGTTTTGTGACCAATTCTTCTGCCGTGTATTTAGCTGTAATAGCCTTCAAACTTTCTTGCACTGCGGGCGCTACTACCGTCAAGTCGATCTTGTCGAGGTCGCCTACAGTTTGATAACACTCTGCGGCCATTGTCGGAGCAATGCTGTGTTGAACCGAAATTGTCGTTTCAATTGTCTGCAAGTCTTTCGAGGCGGCTGCGGCTCTTACTTCGAATGATTTCAATCTCGTGTCGAGTTGTACCACGTCGTCCATCATGGGTGTCTTGAAGTGGAAACCCGGAGGCAGTTCTTGAGTATTTACGGCACCCATTCTTTTCAGAACGCCAACGTGTCCGGCGTCTACGGATACCCAGAATCCTGTCAGTAACGGTATCGAAAGTACAACACCGCATACGACTAATCCGCCTAACATTGTTCCTATTGCTTTATGTGCTGATGCGTCCATTTTTAGAATCTCCAAGATTGCGAATTGCGTCGCACCGCGACTGCAAACGCTCCCCGTGCGTTCGCGCTACGGAGTAAGTAATACTGATTGGGCTTGAGCGGGCTTGAGCTCAAAAGGAGTAGTGACTAGCTTACGGTTGCATAGACATGGCTGTTGCCATTGCTTGTTTGACTGATACTCGTATTTCGCTTTTCACTTGCTTTGTCTCGACTCGTTTTGTTCTCTTGAGCCCAAATTACCATGAGTCTTGACAAGAATGTTACAAATTCACCAATTCCTCATAATCCACCCAGTTGGGGCATACAGGGAATGGTCCCGGTCCGGACAGCGGCTCGACTATATATGTAGAAATCCTTAACGCCTAAGCCAAAGGAATTTCACGCTCCTCCTGAAGAGGAGCAGGCACTCTAGTCAAAATTCAGCTTGGAATTAAACAGGCAGTACGCCGTGCTTCTTCTTCGGCAGATTCAGCTCTTTGGTTGCATATGCATTGAAGCGATTGATCAGCTCACCGCGCAGGCTTGCCGGGGTAACCATGTCGTCCACGATCATCTCGGCAGCGAGCTTGTAGATATCTACATCTTCTCGGTATTCTGCGCGCTTCTCTTCGACGAATGCTGGTCTTTCTGCTTCAGGAAGCTCTTGAATCTTATTGAAGTAAACAGCATTGACTGCCGCTTCAGGACCCATTACAGCAATCCAGGCGGTCGGCAAGGCGAGGCAGGCATCCGGTTCGAATGCCGGTCCACACATTGCGTAGAGACCTGCGCCGTAAGCCTTTCTCAAGATAACCGAGATCTTCGGAACATCAGCCGATGAAACAGCAGAGATCATCTTGGCGCCCGATCTGATCATTCCAGCCCGCTCGACTTTGGTTCCGATCATGAAACCTGGAACATCAGCAAGGAAAAGCAATGGAATGTTGAACGCATTGCACAACCAGATGAAGCGAGCCGCCTTATCAGACGAATCGACGAACAAGACTCCACCTTTCACTTTCGGCTGATTGGCGAGGATGCCGACAGCACGTCCGCCGATGCGGGCGAAGCCGGTTACCAATTCGGAAGCGAATAGCTTTTTGATTTCGAAGAATGTACCGGCATCGATGATGGTGTCGATTGCCTCGTAAACATCGAAAGGAACGCTTTCCTTTTCGGGAATGATTTCTTCCAAAGTTCTCTTGCCTGCTGCTGGTTCTTGAACAGGAAGCGAAGGAACTTTTTCGTCGCAATTTGCAGGCATGAAGCGCAGATAGTCTTTGCACATTTGAATAGCTTCTTCTTCAGTCTTTGCAAGAACATCACCGCAACCACTCACCGAGCAGTGCATGCGCGCGCCGCCCATTTCTTCGAGCGTCACTTTCTCGCCTATGACCATTTCAGCCATGCGGGGTGAACCCAGGTACATCGATGCGTTGCCGTCTACCATGACGACGATGTCGCAGAAGGCTGGAATGTATGCGCCGCCGGCCGCAGACGGTCCGAACAGCAAGCAAATCTGCGGAATGAAACCGCTCATTTGCACTTGATTGTGGAAAATTTTGCCGGCACCACGGCGTCCCGGAAACATCTCGATCTGATCGGTGATGCGGGCACCAGCCGAGTCGACGAGATAAATAAGTGGCACCCTCAACTTAGCGGCTGTTTCCTGAATACGGATGATTTTCTCAACTGTGCGCCATCCCCACGAGCCGGCCTTGACAGTGGAATCGTTGGCCATAAAGCAAACTGTTTTGCCTTCGATCTGGCCTATGCCTGTAACGACGCCGTCAGCCGGCAGGTCGCTTTCGCGGCAATTTGCAAAGCGCGCGTCTTCAATTTCAAAGCCCGGATCTAATAAAATGGCGAGGCGTTCGCGAGCGAACAGCTTCTTATCTTCCTTCAGCTTCTGGTGGTATTTAGGTGCTCCACCTTTTCTGATGCGGGCAATTTGTTCTTCGAGTGCGCCGCTTTTTGTAGAGCCCTGATTTGGTTGACTCTTTGCTTCCTTCAAATCCGTACCCATCCTGTGTTCGTCCTTCTTTGAAACGATAGCCGCCCGAGCCCGTCTTCCAGTTATTAAGAGGTCCAGCCAAGAAGCACTGGACGAAGACGGCAGTCGAGAATTCTAGCCCGGCTACCTTTATATGTAGATAAACAGTACATATTGTTTTAGATTGGAGCTGTCGCGTATGCCGAATCACCGCTCTGCCTGTTTATAATGACGCAGAGAAAACGCCCAGGTCCTGGAAGTGGGCGCACACAAACGGCTAGCCAAGAGGCAAGTTTTGACATTCAACCAACCTACTTCAAGACGCGAGTTTATGCAGAGACTCGCGGTTTTGCTTTATGGGCTTGGAGCCTCCGGTGGGCTCTCGTTGGCGCATGAAATGCAAGCAATGGCAGCCGGGCCTAGAAAAAAGCATGACGTCAAACTGCTTCCCTGGACCGGAGACGACTTTACTTTCGGTCATCGCCTTCGCAACTCCGAAATGCCGAAGTTTCCTACTGCCACCGAACGCAACATTGACTTTGTCATTGTCGGCGGTGGCATGGCTGCGCTTACGGCTGCACATCATCTGCAAAACAATGATTACTTGCTGTTGGAACAGTATGCGCAAACCGGAGGCAACGCGCGCGGTGCAG
>JAYRNY010000610.1:0-5804 GCA_041911975.1 bacterium
AAACTGGCCGACTTGATAATTGAAGGCGGATTCCCGGGCTTGAGTGAAATAGATCGCGCCGACATCGTATTTCCGTACAACCGTCCGGAAAAGAAGCGCGAACCGGCCAAGGTCTAGTTGTAAGCGCTCCGGGCTCGGCTACGCTCGCCCTCCGCGCGAAATCCTGCTTGCTCCGGGCTCGGCTACGCTCGCCCTCCGCGCGAAATCCTGCTTGCTCCGGGCTCGGCTACGCTCGCCCTCCGCGCTGAACCGCGATCAATCCGGGCTCTTTTGCGCCAATCCATTTGCAAGCACGAAAAGCTTGCCGGGCGCGCCGTTCGTACGCCGCGCGCGGCGCTTCGTCGTCATAGTGGTTCTTTTAGAACTCGATTAGGACCGGCGTGTGATCGGACGGCTTTTCCAACTTGCGAGGGGCTTTGTCTATCCAGGCGCGTTTGAGCGTCCGTTTTACCGGCTCGGTCACCCAGATGTGATCGATGCGATAGCCGAGATTGCGTCTGAAAGCTGCCATTCTGTAGTCCCACCAGGAGAACTGCTTTCCTTCTTTGTTCAATGCGCGGAAAGCATCATTCAGACCCCACTGGCGAAATCGATCGAGCGAAGCGCGTTCCGCGTCGCTTACCATGATCGTACCGCGCGTTTCAATAGGATCATAGACATCGTCGTCATGCGGTGCGATGTTGAAATCGCCAAGCAAGCAAATGGGCGTGTCTGTAGAAAACGTATTTATTTGTTAGTGCCAGTGGTAGAGACATGACAGCTTGTATTCATACTTTTGCGATCCAACCTCCTGACCGTTCGGTATGTAGACATTCATAATACGAACGCCATCCACAACACCTTCGATCAAACGGCGCTGCTGCGAATCACCCTGTTGTGCCAGTCCACGTGAGACGTCTTGCATCGCGCTTTTGGAAGCGATTGCCACGCCGTTGTAAGTTTTCTCTCCGCTGAATTCGACCAGATAGCCTATTTCCGCAAATGCCGCCTTGGGAAACTTCTCGTCCACGAGCTTTGTTTCCTGGATAGCCAGCACATCAGGCTGGTTGGTTTTCAGCCAGTCAATGACATGGGGCAGCCGAACATTTAGCGAGTTGACATTCCAGGTTGCCAGAATCATCGGTGCTTCTCCTCTCTCCTTTATATAGGTAGATTGTACTGTGCCAATGAGATCTCTTTGATACGGCCGCAATAAGTGAAAGGTCTGCCATCTTGGCTCCAAAACGGCACTGCCAGGCACTCTCACGATGGTCCAAGCCAATTCGACCCTGTAGAAAACTCCTCATCAGGCGACCAGTTAAGCGGATGAAGAATGCGGGCGATACCACATATGGTGTCGACTGTTTTAAGAGTCCTGGCCGGCGTACCATACGAGAATCAAAACGGTGTAATCTTTCGAAAACAGCTTTGACTGCGCATCTAGAGAAGTGGCATTCAGCTAATGAACCGCTTTTGACTTAACGGCGGAGGCATCGAGAAAATATGCAGAAAAACGAAAGATGTATCCTTGCCGTTACTACTTTTCAAGGCGACACCGCTTTACGACTTTATCAAGAACGGCATAAATAGTGCGTTCATAAAGACTTTCCAGAGCGATTTCAATCTACGAAATCGCACGTAGTCGACGGGCTGGGCCACGCCCTTACGGGTGCCTGCAAAAGCCTTACAACAGGCTGCTTTCGCTCGACATGATCAAATGCAAATCCGAAAGAACCACTCCTGCATATCCAAAGCCAGTCCATTAGCTGTTTTCATGCAGAGACCGCTGAAAGTCGCTAACACGAGGGTTCATCATCTGGCAAGAGGGAAGATATGTCTGAAGGGCATCTTTTTGTCTATATAAAACCCGCATGGAAACAGGGCTTCAGAGAAGGAGTCTTGTTGTGTCAGGCTTTCAGACTTTCAGAAAAACACTTAAGCTGTATTGGAAGCAAATTGCGTATTTATGCCCCTTTCAGACCTTTACGATATTCGTTTTGGTGTGTAAAGTTGATACTCATCGAGGGTGGTTGATGAATCCCCCACCAATGCGAAGCGCGGTTACCATACATTAAGAACTGCGTAACAGGGTCCATTGATGATAGCGGTCACAGATGGTCCCGGCGTCCACTTTTGTCTCTGCGAGGAACTGCAAATGCCCAAAAAAGTACTGATTGCCCTGCCACCTGCAATGTTGGAACAAGTAGACTTCATTGCTCAGCACGAACATCGCACTAGATCCGATTTGATAAGAGAAGCACTTCGCCGTTATCTGGACAATTTCAGAAGACAGCAAGGCGCAGCCCACTTGGCAGTAAGCACGATGGAAGTAAACGAGCCATACGTTCCGACGCTCTCGTAGGAATTTCTCCTTCTCAAGCTGGTGAAAACTGATAGAAACGCCCGACTCTCTTGAGACTTCGCAAAATGGCTCCATTCTAGGAAGGCGACGCAACTACCGACAGTGGCAGTCATAACCAAGAGATAGCGCAAAAAACTTTTAAACGAATAAGCCGTCGCAGATGCAACCCCTGCGGCGGCTAAATGTTTCTAAGCCCGATCTTTCGGTGCCCAGCCGGTGCGGCTTTTAGAACTCAGGCAGTCAATGTTATAGACTAATCACCATCCCTCGCAAAGGGCTCTGGAATAAGTGAATCAGATGGAAGACACCAAAAAAGAAATTTCGCCGCTCCTGAGGGCAGCCAGCGCCCTTAGCGAATGCCTTTCCAGCCTCACATCGGCAACCGCGAAATTGGCTGAAAAAAGAGCCACACTGGAAGAGAAGATGATTGCGCGCTACTTTCACGAACTGGCACAGGAAGTTTCTACTGCATCGTCAATTGTTCACACAATACTTTCCGAACGGAAAGAATCTTGGACAGGCGAAGACATTGATGCAGCAATCGAATTGGCAGCCAGCATCAAGGAAAAACTGCAGGAGTTCCACAAAGCGATTGATTATGACTGGAACTACCTTGAGCAGTACTTCGAGCACGGATTTTACCTGGAGCTTACTGAGAGTTCGCATCTTCTGGAAAAAACTCGTGCTTTTGTCGGCAAATTAAAAACTTGATGAGGCCACTTGAAAGCCTCATAAAAAGCCAGTCTCAATCGCCGCACTTTTGTAGTAGCAGAGCGGCTGGAATACCATTCATTCCATGTCAGACGACGAATTCGCCAATATTGCGCAGCGCTTTTTGAGCTTTGAATCGCACTTCGACATCACTGTCTTGAGTGGCTTGCTTGAGCGCGTCAATAACAGATGCATCTTTCGTAACAGAACGTTTTAGAATTTTTCCCAACGCTTTGGCAGTTGCTTTGCGCACTTCGACTGCCTCATCTTGCAGTCCCTTGGATACGACGCCGCCAACATCGGCTGGCAGTTTCGACATCTTCTCGACGGTGCGAATTGATTCCAGTCTCACCCATTCGTCTTTCGCATCGACAAGACCAAGAATGGGCTTCAAATACGATTTGGCAACTCCAGGGCGTTCTTGAAACCAGCGTAATGCAGCCAGTTTGACAAAAACGCTCTTGTGTCCGAGAGCATTGGCGAATGTCTTGGCGCTCATGCCCTCTAATTCTTCAGGCAAGCCCAGCTTCAGACTGCGCGGCTCAAAACCAGGATAGTCGAGCTGAACGATCATCTCTTCAACGACGTCAGCCAACTTGTCTATATTCATTGCTCTTATTGCCCACCAAACATCTTTTGCAAGTCTTGCAGCTGCTGCAGCGGGTTTCCAGCACCACCGCCTCCCATGCCGGGAATTTGCATGCCGCCGCCACCGCCGCTTCCTCCCATCATCTGCTGAAGTGCAGAGTACGGATTGCTGAAATCCTGCTGCACTGCGCCTTTGTTCACATAGCCGTAAAGCACGTACTTACGCAGAAAACGTCTGGCCATGTCATAGGAAACAACAGCTACTTCAACATACATTTGACTGGAGCCGCGCTGAGTGAATCTGAAAACATTTTCGTTGTAAGTGCTGTAGGATCTGCCCGTTCTGGCAATGCGGCTGTTCTCCTGGGTAATCATCTGCTGCTCCATGATGCCCGGGCTGAGCTGCTTGATGCGATTGCTAAGCAGGCTGATTGACAGCGAGTTTCCCGACACGCCCGGCGTGCTCGCATCCGATTGAAAATCACCAAAGCGCATGGCAATTGGAACCTTCATGCTGCTCATCATCGACTGCATCATGCCGGCCATTGCACCGCTGGCCATGGCGTTGCCGCCCGCTTGCTGCATTGCCGATTGGAAAGAATTGGTCTGGCTGGCGGGCACCATGAAAACAATGGTGACCGGAGAGCCGACCACATTGCCGCGAGCATCATTATTGAAAGTGAAATTCGCCGTCCCCTGAGAGCCGGGGCGAACCAGGCTGGATACTTTTCTGGTTTCATCAGGATCAAGCTGGTACATGGCTGGGGAATTAACCAGTTGACCGAGCGTCAGAGTGCCGCCCCATGTGCCACGAAAATCCGTTGGGTATGACTTTTCAACAGTTCCTGCCAGGGTTCCAGTGGTGGCTTGCCCTTTGAGCAAACCGGCTTTGTCCATCTTCGGCGTCAGCGCCTTTAATACAACAGGAAACTGCGGCGTAGCATTGCCGGCGATTTCTTCCAATCTTCCGTACAGCATGATCGGTTTTTTCGGAGCTGCTTTGGGAGCCTCCGCCGGTTTTTCTTCCTGAAGCCCCGGATGAGGTCTTTCGACATGCGCTGCTGTAGCTTCCGGCTTCAGCGCCGGTTCTTTTACAGGTTCTTTTACCGGCTCCTTGGGAGTTTCAGTCTGCACAGGTGCGACAGGTTCAGTCGGTTGAGGAGGTGTAGTTTGCGCGCTGGGCTGGCTGCCCTCAACTTCTCCCCTGATTGCCGGCGGCAGTCCGCCAGTGTCACCTTGCGCCAGCACGGCAATGGGCAGACTTTGTGCGACAACGATCAAAGTCATGGCGCCTAAAGCAAGAAATTTCCTGTCGAGTCTCTTGTCGATCTTGTTCTTAAATTTGCTAACCATTTTTTCACCCTGGCTCGGCTGGCAGACGTGACACCACCGGTAGTATCAAGCAATAAAAGCTCACAAAACCGGCAATACTGACCTCTTACAGATACTCTCTTCTACTAAGGCCGGACAACCCCATAGCTAATATACAGTAATATCAATATATTCGGCAGTTTCTGCTTGGCTGCGCTTTACGAGGCGCCAGAAGGGAGTTTTCCAATAGCAGGGTCCAGGGTTCTTGTTGTGATGGGCGTTTCCGGCTCCGGAAAGAGCACGGTCGGCATGGCCCTGGCCGATGCTCTCGGCTGGTCTTTCATAGAAGGAGACCGGTTTCACTCGCCTGAAAACGTGGAAAAAATGGCGGCCGGCGTGCCCCTCACAGATGAAGACCGGTGGAACTGGCTCCAAAGGCTGGCAGATGAGATTCGGTCGGTTCTCCAGTCTGACAATTCAGCCGTCCTGGCTTGCTCGGCATTAAAGGTTAGTTATAGAAAGCTACTAAAAATCGACGAGCGAGTGCAATTCGTATTTCTGAACGTGCCGCTTGATACTGCAAAGGAGCGCCTGAAAAAACGCATCGGGCACTTCATGCCCGCCAGTTTGATTGCCAGTCAGTTTGAAACTCTTGAGCCACCTACAAGTGATGCTGACACGATGAATGTTGATGCACAACAAGAACCGAATCGGATTGTCCGAGATGTTGTTGCGAAACTTCAAGTTTGAAACGTTGCCATGAACTGAATTCAGGATGCCGAAATTTCTTCGCCGCTTTTGATCGGCAAAAAGAAGATTGCGATGATACCAGGAATAGAAGCAAGAAAGCTGA
>JAYRNY010000611.1:0-2162 GCA_041911975.1 bacterium
AGAGTACCGGGCTCTTCAAATAGATGTGTTGCGCCTGGAACAATTTCCAACGATTTAGTAGTTGTGTGGGGCAGTTGGATGAGCGCCCGCCGGTTCAGTGTAATTACTTGTGGGTCATTCTGTCCGACTATGAGTAGCGTCGGGCACTCCACTCGGGAAAGCGCTGCGGAAGCAAGGTCAGGGCGTCCGCCCCGCGAGACGACTGCTTTTATCGAGCTGGGCAGAGTTGCTGCGCTTACAAGGGCGGCTGCCGCTCCTGTGCTGGCTCCGAAGAGTCCAATCTCGAGATCTGCACTTTTCGAATTATTCTCAATCCAAGTAACGGCCTTCATAACCCTTCCAGTAAGAAATTCAATGTCAAAGCGCAATTCTGCGGTTATGTCGTCTATACGCTCTTCTTCTCTGGTCAAAAGATCGAATAGCAAAGTAGCAAATCCTTCGCTGTTGAGAAATTCCGCAACGTAACGATTGCGAGGGCTGAGCCTGCTGCTGCCGCTTCCATGCACAAATGCGACTATGCCTGTTGCCGTCTCGGGGATGCACAAATTGCCTTCCAGGACTGCATTTCCTACTGGGATCCGGACAATCTCTTCCCAACTTTTGATGCTGTTGTAATTGCGCATGATTGTTTTCACTTATGTGTCTTGACCAAGAAAATCTTGCCTGAAGATAAGCGTATTCGTATGATGCCGCGGGATGATCTGCGCGCTCTGCTTAATGTTTTGGTGCGACAAAAAATGCACAAAAAGAGACGCCAGGTCTAACTGGCGTCTTCAGGCTCGAAGCTGTTGCTCGGGTGCCTGCTGCCCTTGGGGAGTATTTTTTCTCCGCCTCGGGTTTCTCTGCACTAATAATGTACCGCACTATGATGCTGTGAATATCGACCGAAAGTATTATCTGTAATCATGCTGAAAGGCTCAGATACATTGCGCCGCCAAGAGTCCACACTTGTATATGGCAGGCGGCAAAATAAACTGTTAGTATCAAATCAAGGACTGCAAGACCTTGCGGCGGTTGAACTCTGTGCTCTTTCGGGCACTACAATGGCTTGGCTGGAAAGCGGAAATAAGAAAAATGAAAATGAAGCAAGTGCATATCGGTGCGATCGGAATGGACAGAAGCAGTGGAGATCCGATTGTCGTCCTGCAGGATTCAGGCAAAAGTAGGTTGCTTCCCATATGGGTTGGTGTGCCTGAAGCTAGAGCAATAAGCTTTGCTCTCAGCAAAGTGTCTGCCCCACGCCCTCTGACGCATAATCTCATGCTGGAGGCGATTAAGTCGCTTGGCTACGTTGTGAAAAAGGTCGCCATAGACGGATTGGAAGACGGCGTATTTAAGGCGACCATCACTTTGCGTTCGTCGGGTGGCCGCGCAGGTAAGCAGGCAATACGCCTCGACTCTCGCCCTTCCGACGCCCTTGCTCTAGCGGCGCTTACGGATGTGCCTTTGTTTGTCACGCCTGAAATATTCGCTCAAGCAAGTATTCCCGCCGATTCTCCATTTGATGAAAAGGAAACGCAAGCCTTTAAGGAGTTCGTAAAAGACGTCAAGGCTTCCGATTTCAATGCCGCACTCTTTTCATTTCCAGAAGAGGATGGCGAGCAGCAAGAGTAGACTTGTAAGACAGCTAATTCTTCCGAATGAATTTCATTCATTCTCCCAGTCAATGCATAAGATAAACCGATACGGCAGAATAACTCCATGCAAAACTATCCGGCTCGAGATTCTTCGGGGCAATGTTTGGAGGGTTCATTTATGACGACTGAAACTGACCTTACTTCGGATATAGGATTCAAAGTAAACGCGGACAGGCTGGACCGGTTGTTTGAAGAGGCCGGTTCTGGACTGATGAATTTGATCGTTGATGTTCATTCTGTTTTGCGCATGGAAACCAAGCATATCGACTTGTTTGCTCCTACGCTCGAAGAACTGATGCATACCTGGCTGGTTGAGATATGCTATCTGTTTGACTATGAGCACCTGCTTCTGTCTGAATTCGTTGTGGAAGTTTTCAACGATGATTCGAGAGAGTTGCGCATCCACGCTACGGTCTCAGGAGAGCATGTGGATGAGAAAAGACATTCCATTCACAATCGAGTCAAAGGTGTCCTGGTCAACAATCAAAAAATCACGCAAGAAGAGGACGGAAGCTGGACCGCTGA
>JAYRNY010000612.1:0-5553 GCA_041911975.1 bacterium
ACAGTTCGCCCCTTTCCGGCTCAGATCTTCGATGTACCACTTCGCCCACCTTGCTGTAAGGGAAGCCGCATGAGGCTCCCCTTACGAAACAATCACTCAGTGGACATCCCTGCAACAGGGAGCAACTACCTCCTCAACTGGTTCGGGTCTGGGGGCTCTGTAGAAGGATTTCAGCAATTTCTGGCCTATAATGCCGAAAACGGCTAAAAACGGCAGCATTTGTACAACTGAATTGAAAAATGCGGTCCAGCAACAACAGGGCTGCATATCTACCTCCAAAAGGACGAGGGACCTGATTTTGTATTCTTACCAATCCAAGAGATGGGGGACTCAGTGACAGCACTGAGTCTGGTTTTTCGGCTGGGTTTTGTTGTCGACCTCCAATTCTTCACTCTCCTCGTCGCTTGCGAAGTCAGCAAAAGAAGAGTCTCCATGACGCAAAAGTTGCCATAGCTCGTTCATCACTCGAGCAGAATCATCCGCTTTTACGGCTTCAACAACACAGGTTTCCAGATGCTGCTTGAGCATCAGTTGCGCTGTTTTATCGAGAGCTGCCTGCACTGCTTTGAGCTGAGTCAAAACATCAATGCAATACTTTTCGTCGTCCATCATGCGTATGACAGCCTGCAGGTGCCCCTGTGCTTTGACCAACCTGGACCTGAGCTGACGCTTTGTGTCGCCTGTGATAGCCACATTTACCGCCTAAAGAATTTGGGTTTTTCAATCAACAAATGAAAGCAGAACTCGCGAGCGAGTTCAACCAATCCCCCGGGTAGGGAGAATGCATCAATTACTAATTCAGTCGTTTAAATGCCCGACTGTTCAGCGTTTGCCGGCGCCTGCCAGAGACTTGCTGTCATCATCAATCTTTCGTATTTCTTTTTCGGCGACTGTTTTTTCGTTTTTCGCAAACATGCCGAAAATCCGCCCGCTGACAGTGTCCGGTTTGCGTCTTTCGTGAATAGCGCGCGATAACAGTCGATTTGCGTAATTCGCTCGGCTTGTATCGTCGCAAACTTGCGATTTAGTCGCTTGTTCCATGCGTTGCCCTCCGCATCTCATGATTGAGAATCGCCATAACGGAGCCACCAGTTTCCATGAGTGTAACCCGGAAAAGCGAGATGACAAGCGATATTTCATCTAAGTGAATTTCATTTAACTAATTGAATAAATAACTTCTTTGCAAAAGTGATGGGGTTTCAATAGCTATAGAATTTAGTCCAGCTAACGCTTTTCGCACGTTCTCACAGGAGCGGCTCGCTAAATGTCAGACGCATCTTCACTTGCTCTGGAAACAAATTCAACAGATTCTAAAAAACGAATGACCGACGAAAAAGACTCAAACCTCATCTTGCCCGACGATTTGCCCGGTCTTGCGGACTGGAAAAAGCGGCGCCACTTGCTGGACACCAAAGACCTGAGCGTCGAAGAAGTTGAAGCGCTAATTGCAGTGGCGAAAATTTGCAAGGACATCCACTCCCGCGGGCGCGCACCACTGACGGTGCTGAGTCACAAAGTGGTCGGCAATTTGTTCTACGAAAATTCGACCAGGACACGCAGCAGCTTCGAGCTGGCCGCTCGCAAGCTGGGCGCATCGGTGCTCAATCTGGACATTCGCATGTCGTCTGTGGCCAAGGGAGAGACAATCGAGGACACGGCCAGAACACTCGTCTCCATGGGCGTTGACGCGGTCGTGCAACGCCACAGCTCATCGGGAAGCGCGCACAAACTGGCCGAGCTTCTCAAAGACGAAGTGCATGTGTTGAACGCCGGCGACGGCTGGAACGCCCATCCTACACAAGCTTTGCTCGATCTCTTCAGCATGCAGGAGACAGGAAAGACCATTAAAGGACGCAAGGTTGCCATCATAGGCGATATCACCCACAGTCGCGTCGCCCGCTCCAACATCTGGCTTTTGCAGAAGCTGGGCGCGGAAATTCATGTAGCCGGACCGCCCACACTCGTGCCGGTGGAGCTGGACACCTTCGGTGTGACAGTGCACGAGAGGCTGGAGCCGGCCATAAAAGACGCCGATTTCGTCATTGCATTGAGGCTGCAACTGGAGCGTCAGGATGAAGGTTTGATTCCCAGTATCGGCGAGTACAAACGCCTGTACAGACTGGATCACGAGCGCATTAAGTGCTGCAAGCCGGAAGTGCGGGTGCTGCATCCGGGACCGGTCAACCGCGGCATCGAAATCACCGACGACCTGGTCGACGACGCCAAGGTTTCTCTAGTCAATTTGCAGGTAGCCAACGGCATCGCCGTACGCATGGCGGTTCTCTATCTGCTCATGTTCGACGGGCAAGACGATAACTAATCACGGATAAAAAAAATGCAAAGCGCGATTCTCATCAAGAACGGACGAGTGATAAACCCCACCGATGCAGGCGGGAAGCCGGGCAGCACCCTGGCGAACAACCAGAGTCTGGATGTGAGAATTCGCGACGGCAAGATTACCGAATTAGCAAGCGACCTCAAGCCCAAGGACAACGAAACGGTCATCGATGCACAGGGCTTATGGGTTATGCCTGGGTTCGTAGACATGCACACGCACTTGCGTGACCTCGGTCAAGCCGACAGAGAAGATGTTTTCACCGGCACTCAGTGCGCGGCAGCGGGTGGCTACACGACAGTCGTGGCCATGGCCAACACCGAGCCGACCACCGATTGCGCGGAGATTCTCGACCGGGTGATCAAACGAATACACGAGCGAGCCGTCATCGAAGTATTGCCTGTAGCCGCCGTCACCAAAGGATTGAAGGGGGTCGAGCTGACAAACATGGTGGAGATGTCGGACATGGGCGCCATCGCCTTTTCCGACGACGGCATGCCGGTCTCCAATCTGGATGTGCTGCGACGAGCCCTTGAATATTCTCGCCTGCACGGCAGGCCGATCATCAGCCACCCTGAAGACAAAGACCTGTCGCACGGCGGCTCGATGAACGAAGGAAGACAGTCGAGCTGCCTGGGCATCAAAGGTATTCCCACCGCCAGCGAAGCAGCCTGCGTTGCTCGCGAAATAGAGGTTTTGCGCTACACAGGCGGGCGATTGCACTTCGCGCACACATCAGCAAAAGCTTCCGTAGACCTGATTCGTCAGGCAAAGGCTCAGGGACTTTCGGTGACTGCCGATGCCACGCCTCACCACCTGGTTCTGTCGGATGCCGAGATGACGCCCTATGACACGTCTTTCAAGATGAACCCGCCACTGCGCTCCAAGAAAGACGTCGAGGCGATTGAACAAGCGCTCATCGAAGGGGTGATAGACGCAATTGCCACCGATCACGCACCGCATTCCAAACTGGACAAGGCCAAACCATTCGATCACGCGCCTTTCGGCATCATTGGGCTGGAAACCGCTTTTGCTCTCTGTTTTGAAAGACTCGTCCTCTCCGGCAAAATGCCGCCCAACAAATTCCTGGCTTTGATTACAACCCACCCAGCTAAGATTCTGGGTATTCCCGCGCCGCAAATTTCGGCTGGTGCACGCGCCAATATCGCCGTTGTCGATCCGGAAATGCGCTGGCATTTCGAAATCGCCGGCAGCCACTCCAAGAGCAAGAATTCGCCTTTTAAGGGACGCTCGCTCAAGGGCAAGAATCTGATCACGATCTTCGACGGCAAAGTTGTCTATTGCGACAAAGAGCGCGCTCAAAAACGCGTACAGCAAGTCTTAGCCAGTTCGACTTAGAATTAAAAGGGGTTCTCCAGCAGGTTTTGCATAGGTTCTTCACACGCGAATGAGCCAGTACTTAAAAGAAACGCGCCGTTATCACCTGGTGATTCTGTTTGCCATTTTGTCCATTGTGCTCTGGCTTACCCCCGTCCAACACATAGTTTCGATGGGGCGCTTTCAGCATTATGCGATGGCAATTTTTATCTTTTCCTGCGGCTACTTCATCCAGGCTCTATTTTCCTGGAATGAGCTGACCAGGCTGGGCCGCTTTGCCTACATCGCGACCGGTCTGTTTTTTGCCTCTGTCGCCCTGGTGTTTTATCAGAACCCGTGGCTGGTCGACCGGGCTTCCGCGCCGACCGAGGACAAGCTGGCGACGCGCACGGGCATGATGCTCAGCTATATGACCACCAGCATCGCGCTGGGCATAATCTGGCTTAAAGTCGCCTATGACGAAGCCATGGAAAAGAAGAACAAGCTCAAGCGGGCGAGCGAAAGCAGCAGCGGGGCTCAATCTCAGGAAGTCTCATAGAGGTCCATCAAGTGAAAAGAATCATACTTCTGGTCGGGGTGCCCGGCTCCGGTAAGACCACACTGGCAGCCAAAATCGGTGAGAAGGGTTTCACCATCATGAACGCCGACTCGATCAGAAAGGAGCTCTACGGAGACGCAAATGAACAGGGCGATCCGGCTCAAGTTTTCAAACTGTTCTTCGAGCGCATGGAGAAGTTTATGGAAGACGGCACGGATCTGATAATCGACAACACCAACGCCAATCCGCTGCACAGAAAGGAAATTCTCGACCGGGCGCGAAAGTTCGAATACGGTGATATCCAGCTATGGCTCATGGATACGCCGCTCAATGTCTGCATCGCCCGCAATAAGGGCAGAGAGCGCCAGGTCAGTGATGAAATTGTCTCCAAGATGCATATGACCTTGAGCCGCAGCGGGCGCCCCAGCCGAGAGGAAGGCAAATTAGTGCTGATAAGACCGGGCGTAGACGAAAACGATTACAGGTTTTTCTTTCCTAACTGAATAAAATGGGTATGAGAAGTTTGTACAGTGTCCTACCGAGTCAGAACAACCTGAGAGGCAGCCACCGGGGATGACCAAAATCCTTGATACGCATGTCGACAGTGACCACCCTGCCGCCAAGGCGCTGCAGGACATCCTCAACATGGGCTTTTTCGAGACATCCACAATCATTGTGGCAGCCACTGATCATTCCGAGGAAGGCTCGATCTATGTCAGCAAAGGCAGCGCCATTAAGGGAGCGGCCTGGAAGGAAGCTGGCGAGCAAGGGCGCGAGGACAAGGGCTATCAGGCACTGAGGCGGCTTCTGGCCATAAAACAGTCTTATTTCGTCTACAACACAGGCGGCGATCACAACCTTGCCCTGGAGAGCGAAGGGCTCAATGTGGATATCGGCCTCTTGATCGAGCATCTGCCCTTCCTGCCTGTGGAAATGCCGGACGCATTCAGGCAGGACCAGACCATTCCGCCCAATCAAAAACAACGCTTCGAGATCGACGCGGAGGAGCTCAGGAGCGGCACCAGAGCGCTAATTGAAAAAGACCTTGGTAAAAAACTTAAGGGCAAAAAACGCATGCGCAACCTGGAAATGCGCAACATGCTTTTGAAAGGTCCCGTAATCTGGGCCTGCGTAATCGGCCTGGGGTACGGTGTCTGGCACTATTTTGGTCCAACGATAAAAACGGCAATGGCGTCAAAGCCGAAAACAACACATACCGTGAAGAAGAAAAAATCCACCCGCAGGCGCTCGCATTAGCGCTAAGCGTGAATGGCTTTGAGATGAGCCAATTCCGGTAGCAAGTATTCGAGCTGGGCTGATCTGGCGCTAGCTGAGCGAATGG
>JAYRNY010000613.1:0-2184 GCA_041911975.1 bacterium
CGAGCGCGAAGGCGCTGGGGTTGAAACACTGTAGGGCGAGGCAGGAGTTCTTTCTAAGAGACTGTATAAGTGTTTGAAGCAGTAAGCTAAATGATAGTCAAAACTAATCGATAGGAAGTCGTGACCTCAACTAAGAGCCACTAATAAAGGCTTTCCAAGTGGACTTCAGACCTAGCGCAAATAGCCAAGCAGAGGTTGCAAGGCGCCTCCAAAGCATTGTGTTTCAATCCCAAAGCCCCGCTTTGCAAGCCAGCTTATGTCGAGCTCCGAAAACCAAGTCGAAAATTACTCCGAAAAATTTGAAATTTTTCGGAGTAAATCCGCTATCGCTCTTCGCGCAAGGGATCCTGGCTGTCACATCTCAGTAGCAGTTCAATAGCAACATTGACATAAGCTGCATCTAGATTTGACATACACCCCCGCATCTCCGCCCGCTTCTAAAGGACGCTCCCCATGTCTAAACTGCTAACCGCCTCCAAGGCCGCGCCATCGGTGAACAACGTGATGGACGCGGCATTTAATTACTTGCCAGTTCACGAACAATGCGCGCTTGTCAGAATTGATTTGCAGACGCCCGCCGTCCCTGACGTTTTGTTGAACACTCTGTTTCCGGAAACAAGCGCCGCTCAATGCCATTGCGACGCGGGAAAAGCTGCAGAAATCAACCGTTGCCTCGATGTTCTCGGCGAGCTGTTTGAGCCAATCAGCAGCCGCTCACAGTAGGAATTTAAACCATGCTCTGCGTCTTTTCGTCTGCATCGGCAGCTTTACCGTCGGATTGACGCCGTCCGGCGGCTCCATCCTTGCCATCGCGGTCCGTTGCGCGGCGTTGTGGTGTTTTAGAACCGTCCACAGGCTCTGCGGCAACGTCATCATCGTCGTCATCCTGCAAGATTTGCAGAAGTTCCGAAGGGCTGGAAACGTCCTTCGGCACAAGCTCTCCGCGCGGAGTGCGGCGGCGGTCGCGGTACATGGCGCCTATAGTTCCCCAATCGATTACCAGGCTTCCGCCTGAAGCTCTGTGCTGTTTGTCCCAGGTCATGAGCAGATCGAGGCAGGCATGGTCGATGTAATCGACATCTTCCAGGTGAACGTGCAATTCGCTGTCGGCGGGAACGTCTTCAATCGCCTGTGCAAGCTTGGGCAAAGACAAAAAGGTCGCCGCGCCGCTCAAATAGAGACTGGTCTTATGCCGCTTGTCTTCGCTTTCTTTGCGCACATTGAGATGCGAGAAGTGATAGAGCAGTTTGGCTATAGAAAGCAGCACCCCGACAAGCACACCGGTGAGCAGATCGATGAAGACGATTGCCGACATCGTGACCAAGAAGATCGTCACTTCGCCTTTGCCGAACTTCTTCAATTCTTTGGTTTCCTTCGAGAAAACGAGCTTGTAGCCCGTCAAAACCAAAAGAGCCGCGAGACTGGAGATGGGCACAAGTCGGACTATACTAGGCAGACAAGTGACGAACGCCAGAAGCCACACGCCATGTAAAAATGCTGACAGTCTTGTGCGGGCACCGGCTTTAACATTAACCCCGCTTCTCACGATGACGCCGGTCATCGGAAGAACGCCTATCAAACCGCAAATGACGTTGCCGATGCCCTGGGCTCTCATTTCTTTGTCATATTTGGTTCTATGACCTATCGCCATTTTGTCTACAGCAGTAGCTGTCAGCATGGTTTCTGCAGTAGCGATAAAGGCGACTGCGACGGCATCTACAAGCAAATCCACATTGGTCATGCGTGTGAATGCAGCCAAAGTCGGCAAATGCAAATCGGATAGCAAGTCTTTGGGAATTTCGACATGTTTGATTGGCAGGTTGAAGATGCCGTCAATTGCGGTTGCAGTGACTATTGCCACGAGCGCGCCAGGTATGTGAGAAACCCACTTCCATGGCAGTTTCTGCAAAGGCAGCTTGTCCCAGATGATCACGGCAAGAATTGTGCACACGCCGACCATTGCAGCCAGATGATGATTTGTACCTTCGGCATGGACGATGCCCTTGTAGATAGCTTCGGGAATGGAAATGAGGTTCTTCCACGCCTCTCCTTTGGGCGTATCGTCGACCATTACATGAAACTGGCTGAGCATCAGTAAAACACCGATACCAGAGAGCATGCCGTGAATCACCGACGGTGGAACAGCTCGGAACCATTGACCCAGTCCGGCAAATCCAGCAACTA
>JAYRNY010000614.1:0-3667 GCA_041911975.1 bacterium
GACTGCTCTTTCGATAAGGGCTTTTTCTCGCTGGCGTAAATCGGCTAATTCTGCCAGATACCGAGCTTCGGCGTTGTCTTGAATTGATGAAGCGGCGCGGTGAGCGTTTGATTTTCCGGCAAGGAATTTTCTCACGCCGCCCAGGCAACTGAGCAAATTGTGCATTAGGGAATTCTTTCTCGCAGGTTTTTAGACAACGGGTAAACCGATTTAATGCTAAAGCAAACTTGTAACAAGAAAGCCTCAAGCAGCAAATGTAAGCCCAGCTTGCTTTAGCGCGGGCTCTTCGTGAGAATCTGATGACTTGCCAGTGACTGAAATGCCCCTCGGTCACCAAATTTACCGGCATTATTTCCCTGACTTCGAAGTCTTTTGAAGGTGGGCGCTGAGCAGAGTTGCTGGGGGCTCTGTAAGTAATTGAATGGTCTGGTCAGGAATTGCAAGCAGACATTCCCAGCCGGCGAGGGCTCGGGCTATAATCGCCCTTGGGGTGGGTCATTGAGATAACTTTTCCGCAGCGATCGATGACGATTTTGAATTTCCCGTCGGGGCTCGTGTATGTCATGGTGCCGTGTGCATCGAATGTTCTGGTTCCATGTTCGCCATCGCGGAAGCGACCATTGCGATCCATCAGTTCTTCGGCGGCGAAGTATATGTCCACATCGTCACCCAATTTAACTGTCAGCCCCTGGAGGTCTCCGGCATCGTTCATTCTCACTTGCGCCTGATCGTTTGTGACGCCGATGAGTGAGTCGTCCATGCTGCCCGGTGCCATGAATGTGAAACTGCCATCCAAATCCCGAACAAATGTGGGGAATTCCGCTGGAACTGCAGATGGTGGTGCCGGACGGTCAGATGCATAGTAAGTAAGAACTTCAGAAGCGATTGCCGACCGCACGTCATTCTCCAGCGTTGGAGCGCGTTCTAGCGGCGTGGATTCGTCAAATCTTTCGGTCATGGTCATTCTCCTTTCGAGATAGAAACTTGGTGTCTGTTTCGGCCTGACTTACGCTATTTCGCGTTTTCGCTTTTTGTTCTTGGGTTGCAAACTCCTGTAAATCATTCGGGCTCGCTTTCCGGTATCATTCAGGGATTGACAGAAGGGAATTGACGCAGAATGCAGCAATTGCAATGCTCTTTTCAGTTGGTGAGAAGCTTCTATACGACTGCCTTTCTCCATGTAGACCTGGGCAAGATCGATCATTGTTTCTACTGTTTTCAATAACGCTTGCCGGCAAGCTTTTTCTTCTTTGTGGCTGAGTTTTGTAGCACTGCCGAACTCTTTGCGCAGGATTGTCTCGCGCAGGATAATCGCTTCCAGCAAATCCGCTTCGGCGGACTCTAGGTCGCCTGAGTCCCAGTTGATGTGAGCTACCGCCTCGAGATTTGCGGCGCGCCCGGTGTGTCTGCGTCCCATCCAGTTGTGTTTTAGTGAAAGCGAGCGTTTGTGAAACTGAAGCGACAGAGCATCCAGACCAGCCTCGAAGCACCACGATGCAAATCTATCCAAGTATGGGATTTGTTTGATTTCTTCCTTTGCAAAAATCCGCTCGACGGCGTCGACCAGCACTGGTGTCCACCGTTCCAGTACGCGAGTCTTGAGCGTTGATGCCTGTCTATGCATCGGCAAAGGCGACGGTTCTTGAAGGCAACGCAATTTGCGGTTTGATGCCGCTGGTGGTGTCTCTTCTTCAGTGGCACTATCGAGTTGGACATTCGACCGTTTCGATGCCGATTGAAGTTTTTGTGAAGACGTATACGTTTGCCCTGTGGAGTCATTACTCATTTGTTCTATCGTAGATATCAGAGCCAATTCGATCTGACTTATCAGTTGCTTCTCTTCTGATACATCGATCGAGACGTCTTTTGATACCGGCAATAACTTGATTGTTTGCGCAGGTTTTGCCGGCAGCTTTACCAGACCGCCGGTAAACGCCTCTTGAGTTTGTTCTGTTTCGAAGAAGTGGACCTGTCCATCTTGGTAGTAGCAATTAAATTGCAGAAGTATCGCTTCACATTGAAAGATGCTTTTTTGAGTGCTGCCCGGAAACACCTGAGTGGTATAGGCGCAGTTGCAGAGTTTGTAGGCGGCGGCAATTGCCGATGCAGCGGATTGAATCTCTTCCTGGTTGAACATTGTTGTCCCTTCATTTGTTTTGTATGTGGACTTTTTGATGTGATGTAGCCCGAACCGTTTGCTGCGGAGTTTACCGCTGCGGTCTTTGCGGCAGAGCTTAGCGATGGTTTGTGCAGATAGCGTGCAAACGTTTGAAGAACTGCCGGCTGCCGAATGCGATGCCCTTATAAATTGGCTGGGCGCTGCCGGTCGACGACACCTGCACGCCGCCTGCACAAATCAACCGTAGACTGCTTGCGCGACCAGCTACGGAGGGTGCAGATTCTATGAGTGATTTATACAGTGACGTCGACGGCCGAGAGTCTGATGGAAGAGAACCAAGAATAGATTTTATTAGCGAGAGGGTTTTATCATTAATTACTACGGACGGCTCGACTCCTGAAGGAAGAGCAGCATTACTCGAATTTGCCCGCTCCGGCTTTACCAGATCCGATACTATAGTTGGTGGCGATGGACTAATCGACATACCACCTATCACTCTTCTTGTCGGTGATGGAAGTGCCGCTGCAGTGCGAAGGCAATCTTCATCGAAGGAAATTGGCAATCCTGGGCGTGAGCCTCTGCCACCAGGTGACACACTGAGACCCAGGGGCGACGACAGTTCTTCCGGCAGAGTGGACGATAGAGCTGCTACCGGACTGCCGGCGGATAATGATCTGGCCGGTCAACGCCGGCACATTACTGAAATGGCCAGGTTGTCGCTGTCAGAGCGTGATTTTAGAGACTTTCAAGCACGCATGAGTGAGTTCGAGCTGAGAGCGAGGACCCGGGGGCTGCCGGATGACGAAGTGGCAAGGACTTATAAGCAAGTAGCCAGGCTGTTTGAGGCAGCAGGAGCGCTGCCGCTGTCAACTGATCAATATCACCGGCTGGCTATGCAAGTCATGGAAAATGCTGCCGATCCCACAAATATTTCTCAGGGTAATAATGGGACTTGCAGCGTCGCGGTTATTGAAACCTCTGTATATACGATTAATCCGTCGGATGCTGCGCGTATAGTAGCTGACATTGCCATTACCGGCAGGCACACGACCCGCACCGGGCACGAGGTAGAAATAGATCCTGCGCCCAGAACCGAAGAGGCCATGCGAGATGCCAACCGTGCAAATGGTGAGCGCGTGCATGCCAGCGAGATTTTTCAAATAGCCGCTGTGAACATGTACTATCGCTCTACTGGCAGCAATGTGCGCTACGATCAGCTCCCGGCGCAGGAAGGCGACAACGGAGAGCGCTTGTACCGAGGAAGCCGTGAGATAGCTCGAAGTCCCGAACTGTTCGATGCGGCTATTTTGGAGACTGCAAGACTGATTACCGGTCACGATCGAGTAAGAATGATTCATGCTCCAAGCAACGCACAAGCGCATCCGTCAGTTGATGTGGCGCGTACTCAGCAGGATCTGCAGCAGCTCCTGGCGCGCGCAAGAGAAGAAGGCCGTCTGCCGATCATCGTGCGTTTGAATGCACGCCTCGAGCCGATTGGGAGTTACGCAGATGACTTGAATCCACTCAGATTGCAAACATTGGGAGCGC
>JAYRNY010000615.1:0-4358 GCA_041911975.1 bacterium
CGATGTTCTGTCCGACCAGCTTGTTCTCGGTGAAAATGTGGCCGCCGCCTGCGCTGGCCGCGGTTTGGGCTGCATCAAAGTCTTTTTTTATCGCAATGCCCTCTGTCCTGGTCGGGTTGAGCGCCGTGATTTGCAGGTTCTCGTCGACCGGTTCTGCCACTACGCTGCGGGCCATTGAGCTGCCGGTGACTCGCTTGGGTGTTTGGAACTCCACTTTGGGGTCACCTTCGGATACGCCAGGCTCCGCGCCTTTCACCGCAAACTGGACGGGATCAAAACTCCACTGCTCTTTTTTCTTCTCGGCGAGCAGGTCTAGCGGCTTCCACGGAGTACCCTCCGACTCCGAAAAGAGCGGCTGCTGCTTGGATTTAAAGCTAGTAAGTTCGGCGCCGGAATTGGCAGCCTCATCTTCAAAGCCCATAGGTCCTGGTTTGGAGGGGAAAAACGAGTGTTTTAAGTACACTCTCGTCCAGTGTATATCCGGAACTTTCGTTTTCAAGACGTAAATACGCAAAAAAAATCGCCCAAAAGATTAATTCATGACAACTGGGTCAAACCTGCACTGGCGCCAACGGATGGCGAATTTCGACGACTGTACCTTTTCCTGATTCCGGATCTGGTGAGAGCCACGCAACAGCGGCTCCGATCAGTCCGGCTCTGAGCCTCATATAGCGGAGCCCACGGGAGTCTGCCATGCTTTCCGGGGTGATGCCTTTGCCATCGTCCTTGATGCGAATCAGCAATTGAGTCGGGTCATTTTCTATGGAAATGCTCACGCGCTTAGCCTTTGCGTGCTTGCAAGTGTTGGTGATCGATTCCTGAATGAGCCGGTAAAGCAATTGCTGTTCCACCTGAGAAAGCCCTTTCAGTGCTTTCGAGTCGGCCTTATTTTCGAAATCGATCGTGTACCCGGCTCGTTGACCGCCTCTTTCCAGGCATTCCTCGGCGGCCGAGGCCAGCCCGAAGTGTTCTAAAACCACTGGCGACAGCGCATCCATGATGTTTCTTATCTCTACCATGGAGCTGTCTATGTTCTTGAGAATCTCTTTTGACAAGCCGCTTTCGCCGGTTTTTCCAAACTTGTCTATTTTTGTTTTGATCGCTTTCAAATCATTCAAAACCTGGTCATGCAGGTCGGCGGCGAGCAACCTTCTCTCTGTCTCGTCTTGTTTTACCAGGGTCATACGCGATTCGAGAAGCTCTTTCTCCCTGAGTTTAAGCTCGATCAGCTGAGCTTCAGTTTTTCTCCTGCGTTCTTCCAGGAGCTTGAGCAGGCAGCCGGCGATCATGCCGAGTACGACTGAGAGTACCAGCATGGCCGGTTTTATGGCAAAGGGGAGAAACAGAAAAAGCAAGCCAGCAGCAACAATTGAAAGCAAACAAATCTGAAAAAGAACAATAATGCGCACCGGTCCCTTCAGCGCATAGCCGGCTGTTACAGCGCCTTCTGCCGCCAGGGTGGAGAGAACAAACATGAATATCTCTGAAGCCAGATCGACTTGCGCGTGCTCGGTCACGCCGCCGAAGAAGGAGAGCGGAGACTGCATCGCAGTGGCCAGCTCGAGGGCAAGTTTATTTTCGTCAATGCCAATCCCGCCAGTAAGAATGCGCGCTGTTGCTGCCGAAACAACAGCCGCCGCCGTCATTTTCAATAGGCGCCTGAGCCTGGGATTACTAGATAGGGTTTGAGATTGCGTCATTTGGGAGATTTGGTAACCCAATTTTAGCTCAACCTTTTATCGGCGCCAGAGTCTCAATAATTTTTCGAATATCCGTGCAAAATCGACTTTGTGCTGTTCACGCCAATACGAAGACTGCCATTCGACGTGCCGCGGTGAGCATATATAAAGGTAGGTGTGGTGCGGCTTTCAGTGGATCGGCTAGCACGAAAAGATAACGAAATAGTCTCAATGAGCCGGCAAATTTTTTGCGTGTTAAAAAGAGAAACTGGGAACAACTCCAATCAAGGCGTATTTAAGGGAAAGATTTCCAGTGATCTTGCAACGTTATTGTTCGGAACCTTTCGACAAATTCATGACAGTGATGCGGCGACCATTGAAAGCTCAGCTGCTTAGCCTCCTGGTCTGTTGCTCTGTGCTGACGCAGCCGTCCGTTGCTGCCGCCTCGTCTGAAGCGCAGTCCTTTCTGAAAGACGTGCACCAGACCATGGTCACCGATAATTGGGAAGAAGCCTCAGCGCTTTGCGAGCTGTATTTGCGCAAGCACAGGGCGGATCCTATGAGCAGTGCTTTCAGGGCCTATGTGCTCATGCAGCAGTACAAGGACAAGGAAGCGCTGCCTTATTTCAACACTGCCATCAAGGGCGGTGTGACGGCGCTGCCGTCCGCAGTTGCCGATGCTCACGCCAACAACTTGTGGTCGCTGCGTGGATACTCGCTGTTGCGCTCAGGCAAATATCCCGACGGGATCAAGGACCTGGAAAAGTCGCTGGAGCTCAAGCCGGAGACTTGCCTGGACATTCTCAATCAGCGCATAGACTGCCTGAATATAGGGGCGGCTTACAAGAAAATGGGCAACGTTCAAAAGTCTGTGAGCTACATCAATGCCGGCGACTTGATGAAAAAGCAATATCATCATGTTTTCTACCCGCTGCTGAAAACGCCTGCTGAAGCCAAATACAATGCCGAAAGATTGCTGCCGGAAATAAAGGCCGACAGCAAGTCGACAATTTTGCAATGCAAATACGCCGCGCACCAGATTTATTTGAAACAGTGGAGCGAGGCGATCAAGTATCTGGATAAAGTAATCGCGGCCGAGCCTTATCTGATGCCGGCTCGCTTGTTGCGCGCGCAGGCGTTGAAGCGGCTCAAGCGCAATGCCGAAGCCAAGAAAGATATCGATGCAATCATGGCAACGCGTGAAAAGGCCGGAGTGAATGTCTGGGCTATCGATCAAAAAGAGCTGAACGGAGTACTGCGCCTCCAGTGAAATTGCCTCGAAAGTCAGCCCCCAGAGTTTTTGGTTTCTCGCTCATTGCTGTGTTGTTTCTCAATGCCAATGTGCCGGTCTGCGGCAAACAAGGTGCGCAAAATGCAGATGAACAGGCTGTTTCCAAAGAGTTGAAACAGTCCTTGAAATCCGATTCCTGGGACCGTATCATCAGCGCTTGCACCGCCTATCTCAACAAACATCCGAATGATGCGCATATGCGGGCTATGCGAGGATATGCGCTCATGGAAGCCAATCGTGACGCACAGAGTCTGGCGGATCTGGATGCTGCAATCAAAGCAGGGCTTACTGAATTGCCGGTGGACCTTGTCGAAGACAACGCCAACAGTCTTCTTTCTGTGCGCGGATTCGCACTTATGCGAGTCGGTCGCTTGAAGGAAGGAATTGCCGACATCGAGAAGGCCGTGAAGTCCAGAAAAAGGTTGGTCATCCAGTATTTCAACGACAAAGCCGACTATCAAAACCTTTGCGCTGCTTACTCGAGGCTCGGAAATGGCGCCAAAGCGGCGCAATACAGAAAAGCATCAGAGGAAAGCGACAGGATGCTGCAGAGCATTCTCCAGCCGCATATCGCAAGCGATGCGGATGCAAAAGCGATGGTGGCGAAGTTGAAAGCTGAATGCAAAGCGTCGCCGGATTCCAGCATTCCTCTGACGAAACTGGCTCTGTGTCAGGTTTATCTCAAAGCATGGACGGATGCGCTCAAGTCGGTAGATAGTGCTCTTGTCATTGAACCCTACATGAGCCGAACTCGCGTGATGCGGCTGGAGATACTGAAGAGTCTTCAGAAAGAAGCTGAGGCAAAAAAGGAGACCGCCTCAATCTTGCAGTATTTCGCGAGAACTAGCGGCAGTGCTGAAAATGCCGGAGAAAGAATGCTTGTCACTTCGCGCATGATTGAAATCTTCAAGAAATTCAATGACGTGGACGGGCAGATTGCGGTGCTGGAGAGTCTGGCCAGTAGAGGTACTGCGGGCGAATCGCAGTTGTACGATCTGGGTCAGTGTTTTGCAAAAAGAAATCAGTGGGCAAAAGCTGTCGATGCATACACTGATGCTCTCGACTATGCGACTGACAATCAGCCATTGATTCTCGATGCCAGAGCGAAGGCGCGTAAAATGCTGGGACAGGCTAAGGAAGCGGAAAAGGACACGGCGGAGTCCGCGCGCTTGCGCAACAGGCGAACGAAAATCTGAACATGAGACTTGATGCCATATTCTCTCTGGCGATTGAGATAGAAATTTATCGGAAGGTCGGCTAACTGGATGGGCAGAACAAGGTTTTCATTTATCGGCTTGTTTTGTTTCAAACAAATGCCGGAACCCTTTAGAGGCGATGCCGTGCGTCGTCCGCGTCAAAATAAAGCAAATGCATGGCATCGCCCCTAC
>JAYRNY010000616.1:0-3322 GCA_041911975.1 bacterium
ATCACTGTTTCGCGCGATTGTAGAAGCTACAGCGTTGTCCTTTTATCGCAATCTGGTCACACCGGGTGAAGCCTATTTTTATGAACCGAGTAGTCGGCGCATCCCGAGGAATACAGAGTACGATCAGCCTCACGGCCCGGTGGAAGAATCACCACGGAGTTACCACGAGGCTGAGGGATTGTCTTGCCTGACTCTCGTTCATATGAATTACATGTGTGCTACTTTGATCAAGAGCGCGCACGGCATTCAGTCATTGGTCATATACGATGAGTGAAAGCAGAATTCAGGGCAGACGTCGAGAAGCAACGTCAAGCATACCGGGCTACCGGCCTCAACATTAAGCTAGGTTATACGTGGGTTATTGATCATGAGCGCGGAAAGGGCGACATGCAAGGCATCAAATTGACTGGCTTTGACTTGGCCGAACGTACATTGATTGGGCTGCCTGCTCACGCATCAAAGAAACAGAAGGAACTATTCAAGCTCACATAGCGTTCAACGTAAAACCGTGAACACTGCGCAAGAAGTAAGTATAACCACGTCGAAACGAATTATCAGCATCCCTATGCACGTAATGTGGACAAATGCTAAATGCCCCTGATTTCATGAGGATCAAATGCTACTCAAAGAAAAAGACCCTTCCGATCACGCTCTTCAAGAATTGGAAGCCATTGCAGGGCAGGCAGGCTTGCCCAAAGATACATTGGCCCGGATTGAAAAAGAATTGAAAACGCTCAAAGCCGGCAAGCGCGGCGAGTCGGACTCGGCCTACCACATCAACTTCTACTACCGCGAGAAGCCCAACTGGGCCGTCATCCACGATCTGCGTATTGAGTATGGCGGCAATGTCGCTCAAATTGATCATTTACTCATTAATCGGTTGTTGGAAGTCTACGTGCTGGAGTCGAAGAGTTACGCCTATGGCTTGAAGATCACGGATCGCGGCGAATTCCTGTATTGGGATGGACATCGCTACGCGGCGATGGAATCACCGATCGAGCAAAACAAACGTCACGTGGCGGTGCTGGAGAAACTCCTCAAAGGTGAAGGTCTGCTGCCCAAACGACTCGGCATGGTACTGCTGCCGACTTTTCGACCCTATGTGTTGGTCTCACCGAAATCCACGGTCGTTCGTCCCGATCGAAAAGCATTTGACACGGATATGATTATCAAGTCCGATGAACTCTTCAAGCAGATTGAAGCCAACTTTGACGGAGCGGGTTTTGCTTCAGATGTAAGGGCGGTGGCAAAAATGGTTGCCAGTGAGACGGTCATCGAATTAGGGCAAGAGTTGGTCAAGCGTCACCGCCCGGCAACGATTGACTACTATGCCAAGTTTGGCGTTACACCAATTCAGGCCGTACCGCCTCAGCCAGCGGAACCTCAAGCAAAGGCAGAGAGCGTTGAGTCGCAGCCTCATTCAAGATACTTCTGTTTCAAGTGCAAAACACCCATCAGCCAGCGGGTGGCGATGTTTTGCTTTCAGAACAAACCACGCTTTGGCGGCAAAGCCTACTGTTTTGATTGCCAGAAACAATTCTGAAAGTCTGGTGATTCTGTACCACCAAGCCAACTTCCTTATAGAACATCCCCGCATATGGTTTACGTACACACGTAGCTGAACCTCTGCGTTTTCACACTATCTCTGCCACGACACTCTGCAGTTGCTCGCGGTCTTCAAACAGATCGACCACACCGATGACCTTATCGGCATATGCCTGCGTCTGCTCCTCATCATTGCTAATCAACACAGCCACAACGCGCAGCGCATAATCCCATCTCGCCTCGGCCGTCTTGCCATGCGGCGACTGGCGCTACTCGCCGCGCACGATCTTCGCACAAATCTAGGCCTGACTAGTGGCCTCAGCCATACCCAGCGGCGGCTTAGTGGTGCGCCAGCCTGACAGAACTCCTCGAGGCTTGCCGTACGGCAATGTGTTAGAATAATTGGCATCGGATACTTGCAGGGGGAGCCATGTCCGACGAAAACCCTTCAGGCTCAACCAGCGAGCCGGACGATAGTTTACCTCAAGCGACAACATCGATCAGCGGTGGCGCCAACCTCGATGCCGCGCGCGACATCAACGTCGGCGGCGACGTTGTCGGCCGGGATAAGATCATCACGGCCGGTGACGATGTCGTCATGGGCGATCAGGTGGAAGCTGAAACGTATATCGAGCATGCCACGATTGTCCAAGATCGAACCCCGCGCATCTGGTTAGCCGCACTGGCCGGAGTCGTTGTGGTCGTCATCATTGTTCTAGGCGTGGTTGCCACGCGACCAGTGGCGGCACCGGCACCCGTGCTGACCGTGCTGATCCCGACTAATCCCCCGACGGCCACAGCGCTGCCTAATACGCCAACCCCCACCGCCACCCCCGTCTTCGCCAAGAATGTACCTTATCGTGTGGCCATTGCGAAATTCAACCAGCAGGCCGAACGGAAACTGGCGATCGAGCAGCGCCTGGAAGATGATCTGAGTCAGCAGTTGGAAGCCGCCGGACTGGGCGATGAAGTTGAAGTGAAGGTGCTCTCACAGCCGGCGGTTGAGTCAGCCGAGGCAGCCGAGCAGCTGGCACAATCGACCCGGAGCAACGTGGTGATCTGGGGCTTATATGATGACGTCGGCATCCGTCTGCGCATCTCATTGGGTTCCCAGGGCGCCCTGTCGCAGACGATGCCCAGCACCACGCGTTTTGGAGAACTTCCCTTGGCCACGTCGGCCAGCGAAGCGGGCACGCTGTCGTTCTACATCACCAGTACACTGCCGGCGAATACCTCGTTTCTTTCTTTCTATGTGCTGGGGCACTTGTATTACCTCTCCAACCAATATGCCAAGGGGCATACGGCTTTTGATGCGGCGATGCAGCAGCTCCCCAAGACCGTCGCGGTTGAGAATGAAGCGCTCGTGCACCTCTTCAACGCGCGCGCTATGAACACTGCCAATCTCACGAACACCGTTGAGGCAATCTGCGAATATGCCAGAGCTGTAGCCATTGATCCCACGATGTTTGAAGCCTATCACAACATCGGCGTGTTAGTTGCGCAATCTCCTAAGGCAGAATCGGATCCAGCGGCCGCCGCTTGTGCGCAAGCGGCGGGTTTACCGGCGATTGCACCGGGGGTGTTATTTTCCCGGACTTTGCAGCTCAATCCAGATTTCGGGGTCGCCTATTACAATCTCGCTGCGCTCGACTGGAATACAACAGTACATCACGCCGATCCGGATGCGATGGCGCTAGCCAATCATGACCGGATTAAGGCAAATCTGGAGGCTGCGCTGCGACATGATCCCTCCATCGTCAACGCGTATACCAGCTTG
>JAYRNY010000617.1:0-3777 GCA_041911975.1 bacterium
GTCCAGGTCGCATTTGGGATCTGGCGTGCCGTAATTGATCGTCGGGTGAATCTTTTGATCGAATAATGTCAGCGCCGTGGCGGCAGCACCGATTGCACCTGCTCCGCCGAGCAGGTGCCCGACCATCGACTTGGTGCTGGACACTGCCAGTTTATAGGCGTGCTCTTTGAAGACTTTCTTAATCGCCAGCGTTTCGCGCTCGTCATTGAGGGGAGTCGAAGTACCGTGAGCATTGATGTAATCGATTGCTGTCGGGTCTATCTCCGCATCTCTCAATGCTTCACTAATGGCCCGTGCCGCACCTTCACCAAATTCATCCGGCGCCACGATATGCGTGGCATCGCACGAAGCGCCACCGCCAACGATTTCAGCATAGATTGTGGCATTGCGTTTGAGAGCGTGCTCGAGTTCCTCGAGAATCAAGACGACCGAACCTTCGCCGATGACAAAGCCATCACGATCGCCGGTAAAAGGACGCGACGCGCTTCCCGGGTCGTCATTTCTCTTCGAAAGCGCCATCATATTGTTGAAGGAAGCAACACTGAATTGATTGATGCAAGCTTCCGAGCCGCCAGATATCATCACATCGGCTCTGTTGCTCTGAATATACATAAACGCATCGAGCAGAGAATCCAGTCCGCTCGCGCAGGCAGTCGAATCGTTTTTAGCTCTACCTTTAGCACCATATTCGATGGCAACCTGACCGGAGGACGCATTCGGCATCAAACGAATAATAGAGCGCAAGCCAATCTTCTTCGGTCCGCCGGCCATCAATTTGATGTGGTCGCCAGTGGTGGTGATCAACCCACCTACGCCTGTGCCGATGTATGTGCCGACGCGTTCGGCAATAGTGTCTTTAATTTCCAATCTCGCATCTTCAAGCGCTTGCTTTGCCGCAGCCATGGAAAAGAGAGTGACTCTGTCCATTTCTTTGAGCATGGAGCCGACTTTGCGTTTGTCGGGAAAGAAGTCGGCAATATTGAAGCCTTTCACTTCAGCGGCGATTTTGACATCCAGTCCGATTTCGTCGGGATCGAATTGAGAGATTCGTTGGACACCGCTGTCACCACGAAGCAATGCTTTCCAGACATCCTCGCGCCCGACGCCTACAGGAGTAACGCCTCCGATGCCGGTCACCACCACTCTTCTTCTATTCATGTGCGGTCTTACTTTCCTTGTTATGCGAGCGCGATTGTGCGTTTTCAGATACCATCCCGGATTCAACCCGGCGAGCCGGTCGAAATACATGGTCATTCTAACGCTTCTGTCGCGCTACCGTGAGGGTTTTAGCCGCCTTCCTGATAATAAATTAGTATGCAGAAGCGCTTAAGACTGGCAGCAGGATATGTTTTCGAGCATCAAAACGCATCCTCAGTTTCCCGCCCAAGCTTTACAAGAGGCTTAACACTGAGCACTTTTAAACGTCGGTCTTTGCAACCACAAACCCATCAAGCCCCTTTTTCTGGCCATCAACCGAATTCCGTTGATGGCCGGAAAAAGGTGTTCAATTCCCACAGGCTGAGAGATTCAGCCAAAAGCATATTGGACACTCAGACCAAAAAAAGTGAAAAAACGCGATTTCGATCAATTTTCGATCATTGGAAGTCTGACTCGTCGATTTCGTCGTAGTTGCCGCTAAAGGCTGAACCGCCGCTGATGATTCCGGCATCGTCGAACATGCCGAACTCCTCTTCCATGCAGATATAAGTTTCTCCAGACTGATCATCGTCGTCTTCGTAATCGCTCAACGCAGCAGCGCCGGTAATCAGCACTGACTCGTTGTTGACATCAAGCGCTTTGTCTTTGCCTTTTGGAAAGTGCCCCATCAAGCGCGGTGTAGCAATGCCTTTCAACTGCTCAAGTTTTTCCAGCGTGGAGCCGCTCAAGCCAAGCTCAGCCGCGCGCGTATGCACGTCGGTCTTTACATTGCGCTTAAATGCTTTGTCCAGCTCTTTGCCGATCTTTTGATACTCAGGTTCGTAGCGCTCTACGTGAGACCAAAATTTCTTGTTGTGACTGGCTTCCAGGACGTGCGACAACTCGTGCAATACCAGGTATCTTCGACCACGCTCAGGCACGTTTTCGATGGCATGGCGCGAAAAGGTAATGATGCGCGACTTCAAGTTGATCTGCGCCAGGCGCGTATACTTCGCCGAGCCGATCCTGACTCCGCCTATGGTGACATTTAGAGTAGCTTCGTTGATACGCCGGACATATCCGGCCATGAAGTGCTGATACATTTCGTTGAGCGCGCGCTGCGAATTTACGCTGTCATTTGCTGGTGCAAAACTGCGACTGGTTCGGCTATTGCGACTTTTGTTCGTCACTATCTGGATTTCTGTAACTTATAGAACGGGTGAAATAGACAAGCCATCTGACGGGCAGGCATACTAAGTGCTCAATTAAAAGATATCAAAAAGACGAGCCTGGAGAGTTTGAAAAATTGTCTAATTCCGCAAAAACACAAGTTTTGAGCAATTTGACTTTGATTACCGGTGGCGCGCGCTCAGGCAAATCCATGCTCGCCGAGCAGCTTGGCAGAGAATCCCAATCGCCTGTCGTTTATCTGGCCACAATGGAAGAGATGCATGATGACCCGGAAACCATTATGCGAATAGGTTTGCATCGCTCCAGGCGCCCGCAGTCGTGGACAACAATAGAGGCGCCGTTCAACCTGAGCGGAGCCATATTTGACCTGCCGGCCGGCAAGCAGACCTGCATCATTGACTGCCTTTCTCTTCTCGTCTCCAACATACTTTTGAAAACGAACGGCGAAGGAACGCGGCTGCCTGAGGCGCGCAGCGCCGTGCTCGCCGAAATCGGCAAGGTCCTTTCCGCGATAGAAAAGCGGCATGAAATAAGCTTTCTGGCTGTCACCAACGAAGTAGGTTCGGGCATTGTTCCGGAAAACGCGCTGGCCCGCTCATATAGAGACCTTCTGGGTGAAACCAATCAAACTGTGGCGGCGGCTGCACATGCAGTCTTTCTCATGTGTTCGGGGCTTAAACTCCAGCTCAAGTAAAGTGGATAAAACACTCAATATTACTTTTCATGCCGTTTCATGACGGACTTTCAGCATGAAATCGTGAGAAAATCAGATTAAGACGTAGTCAAGAATATGCTAATATTCCCTGGGAATGCCTGCTGAGCTTGGTTTGACCAGTAAGAGCGCCAAGGGCGGAAGCAAGGAGGACACCTTTCAATGGCGAAATTGCGGCTGAAGTACTACCCTGAGCAAGTCTTATTGCAGAAGGCCAAGAAGGTAACCACCTTCGATTCTTCCGTGCGCAAGCTGGCCAACGACATGCTCGAGACCATGTACGAAGAAAATGGCGTCGGTCTGGCCGCGCCGCAAGTAGGGGTCTCCAAGCGCATTATGGTAATCGACGTGTCCGGCGAGGACGAGCCGAACAATCCGATCGTATTCATCAATCCGCAAATCATTGAGAAAGAAGGCTCGCTTGTAGGGCTGGAAGGCTGCCTGAGCTTCCCGGAAGTATTCTTTGAAGTAAGACGGTTTAACAAAATTACAGTCAAGTACCAAAACCTGGCCGGCAAAGACGTAAAAATGCAGGCGGAAGGCAACCTTCTCTGCCGCGCCATTCAGCATGAGATAGACCACCTGGATGGTGAACTCTTCATCAATAAGGCTGTTTCTCCCATCGCCGCCGATCTCGAACTTGTAAAAGCCGGTTTCATCGCAGGCGATGTGGAAGCCCTGGAACAAGAGCTGGCCAGCTCAGGACAGGGCGGAACGATAATAAAGATCAAGGACCA
>JAYRNY010000618.1:0-3786 GCA_041911975.1 bacterium
GTGCCGTAGAGTTCTTTGTATTTTGCTTTCGCTTCATCGATGGCCTTCATGCCTTCTTCCGGCTTGAAGACCTTGCTGGGATCAGCCACATATCTGGGCGTACCATCCGGCTTGAGAATGGGCTCGCCTTTCTCATTCACGTCAGTGACCAGACGGACATAGAAGGAAGCCAGATCTTTTCTGGCATTGATTTGCGTGTTCATCCAGGCCTTGTCGGCAGCTGGTCCGCCACCGGTGGTTTGGCCGTTCAATGTATTGGTGAACTCGGTCAAGAATGCTTGAGCTTGTTCTATTTGTTGCTTCTTCGGTCCAGTGGCTTGCTCGAAAGCTGTCTGGAAGGTTCCGGCATCGTTGGCAAGAATGCCCAACTGGCGCTTCATGGCCTGAACCGGCACGCGATCTGCCGCTGCGATCGCATCCTTGAACGCTTGCTCGGCTGCGGCATTCTGATTGTAGGTCGGGTGCGACAGGACTCTGGCGTAGCCGCTTCTTATGTCGAAGGCTTGATAGGCCTGGTTGAAGTAAGTAGCGATTTCCTGATGTTTTTGCAGGCGCTGCTCGATTGTAAGATTGCCGCTTTCCAGCGCATCTTGAGCTTCTTTGATCTTTCTGTTGTTTTCTTCCGGATTGAAAGTGGCATCAACCATCTTTATGGCTTGCTCGTATGCCTGCTTCGCTCCGGCGATGTCGCCTTTTTGCATGCGCGCATTGGCGACACGCAGAGTGCCTTGCAGATCGCCGCCGGCAACAGTTCCATCACCAGCCGGCTGGTTTGCTTGCGCTTCGGTGGCAGCAGCCTGCATCAAGGCATTAACATCAATCTTATTTTTCTGGACGAGTTCGGCCACGCCAGGATCTTCCAACACCTTCTTTGTCAGGTCCGCACCGACATCTTGAGTCAGTTTCTTCAGGCCTTCTTCCATCATCGCCTTCGATGTTGCATCGTCACCGGCCAGATTGGCTGCGCGCGCATATTCGAAACGTGCTTCAAAACTGGTCATAGGCAGATCTAGAGGACTGCCGTCTTTACCAGGAGTGAGAGCTCCCATTTGCTGCTCCAGTTGGACGATGTTTGCATACTTGGACATCATCTCTTTCTGCAACGCATCTTTTTCTTGAGCAGATGTTCCTGCATCCAACATCTTCTGGAATTTAGCTTTGTCTTCTGCAGGCATTTCATTGACTGCTTTTGTATGTGCATCGTTCAACTGCACATAAGTAGCCAGCTCTTTGTCGGCATCTTCAATCGCCTTTTTGAAAGCGGGCTGCATCTCAGCATATTTGGCTTTCTTGTCAGTGGCGGCATCGAATGCTTTCTTGTTGTCGTCGATTTCTTTGCCGGCAGGCGTCCTGTCTCCGGTTTGAGTTTGATTGCCGGTTTGATTGCCGGTTTGCTGATCGCCTGTATTCACATTGGCGCGATCCCGCGGCAATTGGGCCAGACCTTGCTGCAATTCTTGCTGAGTCAGACCCAGCTTCATTGCTGCTTGCGCGAAAGCTTCTCTTTGATCGGGCTGCGCTTTGGCCACCGATTCGATGAGCAATTGCTTGGCCAGTTGCTTGTCTTCAGGCTTGCCTGAAGACATCAGCTTCTCGGCATATTCCATTCTGGTCGCCGAAGACTGGTTCATTTCTCCAATCAGTTCGCCGGAAAGGGCTGCGCCTTGCTTTTGAATTTCGTTGATTTGATCGGTGAAGGGCTTGAGCTTTTCTTCCAGGAGGCGCGTCACTTGCACAAACTCCGGGCAAATCTGTCCGATTTGACCGAGCAGTTTTTCGCGCTCTTGTTTGTCCTGGGTCTTCTGCAGAGCTTCTGTAAGACTCTTAAGTTGCTGCTGATCCTCGGGCTTGAGAGCCTTCAGCTTTTCCATTCCAGTGGTGACTAGTTTCTGAATTTCAGGACTCTTCTGAATCTGCTCGACTTGCTGGGCAATCGCTTGTTGCTTTTGCTCGAGTTGGGCCAGTTGAGCCTGCAATTCGGCAACTCTGGGAGATGTACCTTTATCGGAATCTTGAACGCAAGACTGATAAGCGGAGCGAACATCAGGAGTCAGACCTTGCTGCTGGGCAATTGGCGCCAGCTCTTGCACGCGCTGGAACGGGGTCTTACCGTTCACCAGAGGCGTTACGCCCTGGCGATCATTGACCTGAGTTCTATCTCGCTGTCCGCTGCCGTCTGTGGCCGGATTAAAAGGTTGATCTTGTACTTGTGAATAACGAGCATTGGGATTTACGTTTTGATCGCCGGACGCCATCAATGGAGCCGGTGAGCGATTGATGTCTCTATTGAAAATAGGAGCCATCGCTTGCTGGAATCTCGGATCATCCGGACGCATGCGAGTGATATCGGAAGCTACACGCATGAAATTAGGATCGCCCATGCGGCGGGCCGGATCCGGACTATTAGGATTAGGTACCATTTCCGGATCTACAGAAGCTGCATCTTGCAATGCACGCAAAGCAGCGTTGTCCGGTCTGTTTGGATCATATTGACCGAGGCGCATCAAGAGCATGCCGTAATTGGCGCGAGTAAAGCCGGGTGCGCGTTGCACTGTGTGCAAATTCTGTTCGGCTTCTGCCATGAGACGCACTTGATTAGGATCTCTCTCGTTCAACATCTTTTGAGAGAGGTCGATGCGCTGAGCGCTGAACGCGTCATACATTAATAGACGGTTCAGCTCTTGTGGATTTTGGGTCTTGGACATGCGGTCAAGAGTCTGCATGCGCTCTTGTTCCATCGCCAGTAATTGAGTCAGCCTTCTTTGACGGGCTGGATCTTGTTCTTGCTGGAGCTGCAATTGCAGAGCTTGAGCTTGTTTTTGAATGGAGGCGTTGACGCCCTGGAATACTTCTTGCGGGCTCTTGGCGTTGAGAATGGCACGATAGTCGTCGCGGCCCTTCATGACGTTTTGAGCAGCTACGGTGAATAGATCGTCTGCTTCTTTTTGAGCTCTTCCGTAATAACGGTTGACGTCTTGCAGGTTGCCCGAGGAGCGCTCGCCCATCGCCAACAAGTTGGTGATGTTGTCGATGCGTTGACCAAGCGCAGTGTTGCCGACGGCAATTCGGTCATAGCCGAGGTTGCGATCATAGCCTTGAGCCATGGTCCTCTGGTCCGACACGTCCTGCGGCTGGAAGCCTACAGTGCGGCGGTAGTCTTCTTGCAATCGGGCATCGGTCTCGTTGTTTTCTGCAACAACGTCTCTCCGTGTGCCGATCTCGTCCCCGCCGGGAACCTGATTCCCTTCGACCATCTTGACAACCTCACGCGACTGAAAGGAGCACCAATGCTGCACTCAGCTTAGATATCATTCCCTTATTTGTATGTGGGAAAACCACGTAGAGCCCGACCCTTTGGCGAAAAAATTAACCTGGAAAATACGCATTATCGATAAATCCGAGGGTTGGGGTCAGCGACTCTGCTGATTGCAGTCCCTTGCTTCTATACATGTCCACAGGGTTCTGGACAAGAATTTTCGCCGGAGCATGGTGAAAATACGCAGTTGCTGCACTACAACTCCGCCACCGTGACACCGTCCGCGCCCTCGTAAGTCTCACCAGGTCGGAATTTTGAGACATATTTACTTTTAGACAAGTAATTGCGCACGGCGTCTTTGACAGCACCCGTCCCGTGTCCGTGGATAATCATCACGGGACTTATCGAACCTAAAAGGCAGGCATCCAGAAATTGCTCGAGATTAACCAGGGCAGCATCCACCCTCTGACCTCTGAGATCGATCGTGTTGGCGTCTGTGCGCACGAAAACCTTGGTCTCGTTTCTGTAAA
>JAYRNY010000619.1:0-3361 GCA_041911975.1 bacterium
GGCCATCGCCGAAGGCCGCAAAATGGCGGCGGGGGTGGATAAGTATCTGCAGGCGGGCAAGTCGGCGAAGAACGCCAAACCATAATCTCCTACGCGGTAGTTTGAACGCCCCAATGGGCATTGCTTCCCCGACCGATATTCAAACGACTGGTATTTATCGGCGTGTTCGCTAGAATACGCCCTATGTCTGTCTACGAACCCATATTTAAAATCTTAAACGCAGCGGGCGTGCGGTATGTGGTGGTTGGCGGGGTTGCCACGCTGTTGCATGGTTATGCCCGGTTGACGGCAGATGTCGATCTGGCTGTCGATCTTGCGCCGCAAGAAGCTCTCAAGATGATTCGAGCATTGGTGGGAAAGGGGTTTCGCCCGCAAGTTCCCGTATCCGCGGAAGTATTTGCAGATTCAGCGGTCCGTGAAGAATGGTTTCATGAAAAGCACATGCGCGCTTTTTCGCTCGTCGATCCAGCGAATCCAATGAGAGTGGTTGATTTGCTGCTGAAGCCGGAAATCCCCTTTGAAGAACTGTTGGCTCGGGCCCAGGAAGCGTGTGTGGGCGAGGCACGCGTCAAAGTCGCATCGCTTGACGATCTCATTGCTCTAAAACGGTACGCCGGTCGGCCTCAGGATTTGGTAGATATTGAGGAGTTGGAGGCGATCCGCAAACGAAAGGAAGCGCACTGACATGGCGGACAAGCGAGCAGCGTCTTCCGAGCCAGGGAAAACCGTGAATTGGCAGGCGAGCGATCAAAGTCTTCTTTCGGCCACGTTGATGGCCACGCCCGCGCAACGGCTGGCCTGGCTGGAAGAGGCATTACGGCTTGCGTATGCAACCGGAGCCTTGAAGCCGAGAAGGATGATTAGTAAAGAAGAATGGGAGGCAATGGGCTCATCGCCCCAATGATCGTCTGGGCGAATTCCGAGAGCCGCACAATTCAAGAAAAGACTCACGGTACATTTTATTTATTTTTGGGACAATGCCGCACAAAAAGTAGCCTGTCATCAATTCTCGAGAATCGGATCCATTGTATGCCAACTGCGACTATCAAGATCTTTCTCGCCCACGGGGATCCCAAGCGTCTTCGAACGGCAGAGTTATCAAACTGGACGGGCAAAGCCGTTGCTGGACCTAGAGTCGAGTTTGATAGCGTGCTTGCTCGTGAAGAATCGCAGAAGTCCGGTGTCTATTTCTTGACCGGCATTGATCCAGAAACTGGTAAGAATGCTGTTTATATCGGCGAGGCCGAGTCAATTCGAGACAGAGTGAAAGGGCATCTCGATAGGGACTATTGGAATCACATTGTTTTCTTTATCAGTAAGGACGAGAACCTCACCAAAGCTCACATTCGTTATCTGGAAGGTCGCTTAATCGAACAAGCGAAACGGGCGGGTCGTGCTGAGGTAAAGAATACTCAGAGTAGTGGCTCTAAGCTGCCAGAATCAGATCGTGAAGATATGGAGATCTTCCTCGAGAAAGTTCACCAGCTATTGCCAGTCCTCAGCGTTGAGGTCTTGGTGCCAACAACGGCAACCGGGGCTGAAAAAACTCAGCTTGAAACCTTGTCCTGTGAAATAAAGGGGCTCAGAGCTACAGGCCATCTAACTCCAAACGGAATCGTAGTGCTTTCCGGCTCTCAAGCCGTTCTAAACGAACGCCCTTCGGCACAGAAGTATCCTTGGCCAATCAATATGAGGCAACAACTGAAGGATCAAGGCGCTCTCAAAGAGAGAGCCAATCATCTTGTATTTACTAAAGATGTCGAGTTTTCAAGCCCGAGTGCCGCCGCTGCTGTAATCCATGGCGGTCATGCCAACGGACTGACATCGTGGAAGAACAAGGCGGGGAAGACTCTCAAGCAACTCGAGTCCGTATAAAAACTATTTCCTGCTTGGAACAGATCGGGATGAACGAGTCTGCTTGATAGGCGGTCTCGTCTGTTTTTAGAGCTGTGGGGGAAAGGCAAGTCTTCGTCGCTTTCGCGGGCGGGTCGCATTGTATTGTATGGTGGTCATAACCAGATCGTGCAACGGAAGTAGGCTGAGAGTCGCATCTCCGCATGATTCAGATGGGCATTAAATGAACCGATGGGGAATTCCGGATTGGCTTGAGCATGAAGTGCGACAGCGAGACAAGGAGTGTGTCTATTGTAGAGTGCTATTGATTGAGTCGCCCGCTTCTGATGGATCACGAAAATCCATTGCGACGTGGGAGCATATCATTAACGACGCAACTATCATTACGCGAAAGAACATTGCGCGATGCTGTGCGTCGTGCAATTCGAGCAAGGGGAAAAAGAAGCTCTCAGCTTGGATTGAATCGAGGTACTGCAAAGGACGCGGGATTGGGAGGGAGAGTGTTGCAGATGTCGTGAAGCAGGCATTAAGAGATAACGATTAGCGGTAACCTAAGATTTGCAAGGAGCGGAAGAATCTTACTACATAGATTTTGGCCAATGAATATGTGTTTGAATTGAAGGTTATTCAACCATAGAGGTATCTATAATGAATCAGTATCCCCGCAGTCCGAAGGCCCTGCTTGGGGGCATTGCCCACCTGGGGCGGTTTATCGACAAGATCAAATTGAGAAACGCCGGTCAGATTCAAGACTATAACTACATCACGGTCGGGTTCGACAAGTACCTCGTCGATTTTCTGGCGATCGATCCGAAGGCGTTTGAGCAAAAAGTATTAGCCGGTGACACGGATGAGCAATTGCTTGCCTGGGTGGTGGCGAATGGGAAGTCTCACTCGCATGAAGAGATTGCCCAATGGTCGCAGGGATTGCTTTCTTCCGGTCCGAAAGACGATATGACGCGCCAACGGTTTCAGGGTCGTCTTGATGAGATCGCCAAGAAGCGCGGCGTGCCGGTCAGCTCGCTTCCGCAGGCTTCTACCTGGGCGGATGCTATCGAGCTCGACGAAGGACGCATGTAGGAGGTTCCCATGCAGATGATGCTGCTGGTCTTCCGCTCGTCGCTGAAGGACCAGGTTCATGCGTTGCTTCACCGGTGTGGCGTGAAGGCGTTCACGGAAGTGAATGAGTCGGTGGGCTATGGCCAGACCGGTCCTGCCGAAGGGCTGGCCTTCTATCCCGGCACGAATTCGGTGATTCTGGCTGCGCTCGATAACGATCATCAGGCACGCGTGGCGACGGCGGTGATAGCCTGGTGCACGGAATCAGAGAAGCATCCCGGTTGGCAGAAGCCGTCTATTCGTGTGTTTGCCTGGCCCTGCAATCAGATTGTCTAGTGCTCTTTGGTACATGCCAGTGGCGAGGTGCACGGCTCCGGCTTCTTTCCCCTCGGTATTACTAGGTGCAGAATTGCTTGAGCGCAAGGAACCTGCTGTCAGCGAAGTTTAA
>JAYRNY010000620.1:0-1944 GCA_041911975.1 bacterium
AATCAGAGTGACATTCTTGGCGATCTGGGAAAACTCGTTAGCCCAATCCACCGCGGAGTCTCCGCCACCAACAATAAGTACCTTCTTGTCGCGGAATTTTTCTTTGTTCTTTACCGCGTAATAGATACCGTCGCCTTCGAGGTTCTTGTCATAGTCGATATCGAGCTTCTTGGGCACGCAAGCGCCGGCACCCAGGGCCAGCAATACGGTCTTGCTGTAATGCTCATCCGTCTTGTCAGTAGTTACTTGCCAGATGTCGCCTTCAATCTTCGCCATGTTGAGCACTTTCTCGCCCAGGCACAGAGCCGGTTTGAACAATTGCGATTGCGTGCCCAGATTTTTAGCCAGATCTTTGGCAAGAATCTTGGGATGTCCGGCTACGTCGTAGACATACTTCTCAGGGTAAAGCGCTGTCAATTGACCGCCCAATTCCGGCAGCACATCGATGACCTTTGTCTTTAGCCCACGGAGACCCGCGTAGAAGGTTCCAAACAAGCCAGTCGGTCCACCGCCGACTATGGTTATGTCATAAACATCCATCAGTAAAATTCGGTCTCCAGAGTTCCCGTCAGCCAATCGGCTATTGTAATACACTGATCTTCTAAGTTCTAACAGTATTCATGAATAATGAAGGTCTTGTATAAAGATTCGTTATCGAGACTTTCAGAGACAATAGCCTATTCATCAGGCTTTTCGTACCGCAAGAGCGGATTTCGCCAATGACAAAATTCGTAAAGACAAAGTCTATTTGTGAAGCAAAAGCAGGGACAGGGCCGCGGCTGGGTGCATGAAGTATAGAGATTTCGGCAATTCAGGCATAAAAGTATCCGAAGTCGGCTTCGGCGGCTGGGGAGTAGGCGGCAATGAACACGGTCACAGTTACGGCGCTACTGACGACAAAGCTTCTTTGGATGCGATTAACAAAGCCTTCGAGCTGGGCTGCAACTTTTTCGATACGGCAGATGTTTACGGATTTGGACACAGCGAGACGCTATTAGGCAAGGCGCTCAAAAGCAAACGCGACAGAGTGATAATCGCCACCAAGGTCGGCAGCGACTTCTATCAGGGCGCAGGCTTCCAGACTTTTACAGGCGATTACATTCGATTTGCGCTTGAGAAGAGCCTGGACAGACTGAAAACCGACTATGTAGACATTTATCAACTGCACAACCCGCCGGTCCGCCTGCTCAAGAAGGACGAAACCTACAATTGTCTTCAAGAACTCAAAAGAGAAGGAAAGATTCGTGCCTGGGGCATCTCCATTCTCGATCCGATTGAAGGGCTGACGGCTCTGTCAGTGACTCAACCGGATTGCATTCAGATTCCGGTCAACATCTTCAATATGCGCCCGGCAGAAAGCCTATTGCCTGCAGCCTTTTCCGTAGGTTGCGCAATCATCGCCAGAGAACCTCTGGCAAACGGATTTCTCACCGGCAAGTTCAAAGATGTGGTCAATCCAAGCTTCGAAGACGGAGATGTTCGCCAGAGCTGGCCGCCCGACTATGTGGTCGCCCGCATAGAAGCAGCTCAGAGACTGGAATTTCTGCGCAAGGAAAAGCGTACTCTCACACAGGCGGCAATCAAGTTTGTGCTCGCGTTGAAAGAGGTCTCTGTCACCATACCGGGCATCAAGACAGCAGAGCAAGCAGAAGAAAACCTGCTGGCGTCGGATATGAAACCACTGACCGCCGCTGAAATGAAAGAAATAGAGACGCTGGCAAAACGAAACTTCGATCTGCCCGAGCGCTGAAAGACCGCCAAGCATACGGTCTGCTGCCATAGAGTCAGGAGATCAGCGATTGATGACGGTCTTGAGCCTGGCCGGTGCCGCACTTTGATAAGGCGCCATTTGCCCAGCCGCTCCAAATTGCTGCTGCATTTGCCCCATTCCGTGCGGGACGGCCATTAGCGGTTGAGCAACAGCGTACATAGATTGTCCCGGCA
>JAYRNY010000621.1:0-2376 GCA_041911975.1 bacterium
ATTAACACTGACGCACGCTTCCGGTCGCAAAAATCCTGCCTCGTATTCATAATATGCTTGCTCATTGTCCTGCACCTGGAATTGAGGAAACCTCTTCCTGGCTTCCTCAGCAGTAAGAACATCATGCTGAATTGAGTATTTGTCAGCCGCACGAAACGTCGTTTCCAAAAAGTTGGCAACTCGATTTACACCAGTGCTCTGCGCAGCGGAAATCATCAAACCGCCCGTCACGTGCAGAAGCTTTTCGCCAGACTGTTTCTCCAAATCGCGAAAAATTTCATATGAGCGCAGCGACAAAAGCGTGTAATGGTCACCCTCTCCAATTGCCTGGCGAGTGATGCGCGTATCGCCGTGTGTGGACCCCAGAGTATGTGGCGGTTCGTACTGGTCTATGCCGAGCACCTTCGTCCCGCGGCGCGCCAACTGGTATACCGCAGCGCTTCCCGCCGCTCCCAGTCCTGCCACAATGACGTCATAGCGTTCGCGCTCAGACATTGTGTTTCTCCTCTAGAAGCCAGTCGAGATCAATTCAATGACTGCCCGTTGTCGACCAACAACTTCAAAGCGGCAACCATCTCAACGGGGTCCCGGCAATCATACAGGGTGCACCCGCGAGATTCAAAAATTTGCTCGAACTCACTTATTACTTCATCAATAAGCCCGGCAAAGATCTCGGGATCGGGCACACCGGCATTGAACACGGAGACCAGATGGTCCCAGGTTTTAGGTTTTTGAGAAAATGTCTTGGCCTGGGCGATGAATCGACCGAATGTGACGTAAGGGACAGCGTTCAAGAACGACAGCACTTCCAGCATACGCTCGACCATGTTCGAGGACAAAAGGAGCAAACCATCCCGATTACCGCCGGTAATGGCGTTCATTACTTTTCCACTCGACTCCTGCACTTCAGGCCAATGGCGCACGGCTTGTTTTAAACAGTCTTCATGTACGTTCGCAGCGCTGTAAGCATTCAATTCTTCAATCAATTCCGCATTCACAATCGTCGCCAACCGGTCTGACCCTGAAATAATCCAGTGTTTGCTAACATCGCGCACATCTTTCAAGTAGCCAGCGGGGGTGTAGCAATAAAGCTCTATCAACATACCGTCGATGATTTTGCCTATGCCGAATACTTTCAGCGGATCGCTCAACTCTTTGACGAAAACGATTAGCTCCAGATCAGAATAGTCAGTGTCCTCATTGCGCGCGAAAGAGGCGATGGCGGCAAACGCCAGAAAGTTATCGCCAAACTCAGCCTTAACGGCCGGCGTGAGACGTTCGATGATTTTCCGGCGATCTTCGTGAGTGTAGCGCTCGAGGGCTTTCATACCGCTTCCAATTGGAAAGCGAATTATATCCCAGAACCCCCACCGTAGGGGCGGCATTCTTGCCGCCCGGTGCCGGCGCTGCCGGGCCGCTAGGCGGCGCCTTGTTCCAATGGCTCTTCGGAAACTTTACCGCTCGCTTTAGGAATGCGGAACCACATTCTGCAACCGCCACCGTCTGCGGTGCCGACTCCGATAGCGCCGTTGTGCTGTTCCACAATTGCCTTGCATATCGGCAAGCCAAGCCCTATGCCGCCCTTTTTGGTCTCATCGGTGCGATCGACTTGTTTGAAGCGCTCGAAAACCATGTCTCGTTTATCTTCGGGAATACCCTGTCCCTGGTCGTTTACTTGAATTTCCACATAATCTTCGCCGTCGACAACCACTATTGTGATGGTTGTTTTGTCGGGTGAGAACTTGACCGCGTTGGATAGAAGATTGACCAAGACCTGCACCAGCCTGTCTTCATCACCGAAAAACCTCGGATCGTCCTTGTTCTCCACAGCCAGCGTAATGCGCCTTTTCTGCGCCATGCCCTGAATTGAATGAACGGACGGATCGACCACGGTGGAGGCTTTTATCATGGCGCAATCGAGCTGCATATGACCGCTTTCCATCTTTTCCAGGCTGAGCAGTCCATTTACCAGCGCAATCAAGCGTCCGATATTGGAATTGACGTGCGAGAGCGCTTGCTTGCTGCGCTCCGGCAGCTCGCCGTACATGCCCGTAGAGACCATGTCCACGGACGCTTGAATGGAAGTAAGCGGCGAACGCAGGTCGTGGCTGACCATTTGCAGGAAAGCGCGCTTCAACCGTTCCACTTCCTTGCGATGGGTAATGTCGTGCACGACGCAAAAGAGCGCTTTATCGGACTCCGACCACTTAATCGACCAGGAAGCATCGATAATGACGCCATCCTTGCGGACCAGACGATTTTCAATCTCCGCTTGCCCGCGCGACTTAATTGTCTCGTCAAAACTATCGCGAGTGCGATCTTTATCTTCATCGGCGATGATGTCTATAACCCGCTTGCCGAGCAGTTCGTCATCAG
>JAYRNY010000622.1:0-3581 GCA_041911975.1 bacterium
TGTCCGTCAAGGATTGAAATTCGCATTTAAGCACTAGCGAATTCGTGTATAAAACCACGATGTGCCAGTTTTAATGCGGGTCTTTGATGTCAAAAACCAAACATTAAATCACAAAAAAACAGCAAATTAGTTGGTTTTGCGCGTTTTTGGGTTGGTTCGCAGGTCCGCAGACATCAATCAAGGGCTCGCGCCCGCAGGTCAATGAGAAGCTCTTTCACCTGCTTTTCGCGGATATCAATGCCTCGTACGATTCCATCAGGGTCAACAAAGGTCAGTCCATAACCATCCAGATTGAAGAGCCTGAGGGTGTCTTTGAAGCCCCTGGGCAGAACCACATTCGGCCAGTCGCCCACCCCATGTTTTTTCTGCACGCTTGCATCTCTCTCCGCGGATGACTTCACGCTACCGCCATAGCCAGCATCCACGCTTAGAAGCAGGACTTGCAGCTTATCTTTGCCTTCTCTTTCTTGAATCCCTTTCACGAAGGGAAACTCTTCTATGCAGACGTGTCAGCCCATGCTCCAGACGTCCAGCAAAAGCACCTTGCCTTTGTAATCAGCCAGCCGGACCTTCTTGCCGTCAGACGTTGTGAATTCAAAATCCGGACAAGGCTTGCCGACAACCATACCGGACAAAGGCACATTCGCTTTGGCGAACTTTATCCAGGTGCCTTTCGGGTCGACGCTGCGCACTTGAAACATGGTGTCACCCATGCGCACAGGTAGAGATGAATACCACGCCTCAGTATCCTCGAGCTGCCCATCGTTGTTTGCATCCACACTAATTCTCATCGAGGTGTTGTGGAAGTCTTCATCGTCAGTCGTCAGCGGATACGGCCCGCGTTGGGGGATGTAGAAAACGACTTCCTCACCGTCTACCGTCATCCTTCCTTGACTCATCTCATCTATAGGACGACTGAAGGTGGGGTGCTTTAGAAAATCCTCGGTGAAAACGATTTTTCCTTCGCGAATTACATCCGAAGGGTGCAGCTTGACCACTATCTCGTCCTTGCCTGCAGTCGAGTTGGGTGGAGCTGCGGCAGGTCCTTTGACGGACGCTGTGACGGGACCTTTTACAGTCGCCTTGGCGGCTTTTACAGGCGTTTTGACGGGCGCCGCCGGTGACTGGTGCGCACTCAGCGCAAAGACGAAGGAAAAGGCCAGCGCGGAACTCAAGAATTTTGTCTTCGCCATTGATACAGCCATCAAATTGCTCTCCAAGTACTACCTTACAGCTTCATGTCATGCGCACTTCCAGCATTATTCTAGAGCCGCCGCCGGGTTGCGAATCGACGGTCAAAGTTGTGGGATAGAAACAGCGGATCAAATCAGCACGCTCTTTCATGCCGCCCACTCCCATGCCGCCGACACTGGTGGGACGGTCCTCAGGCTTGTCCACATCGAATCCTTTGCCATTGTCCATCAGCGTAAATCGAATCGTCTTTTCATCGACGCGCTCGATATGCGTCAGAACACGAGAGGCGCCTGAATACTTCTCTATGTTGTTCAAACCCTCTTGTATGATCCTGAATATATGCAGCTCCACCGGGTCAGGCATCTCCGGAAGGTTGGCGTCGCAAACGAGCTGGCATGCAATTCCCGTGCGCTGGCTCATGCGCTCAAGAAGATCTTGCAGGCACATTTTCAAGCCCCAGTCTTTCAAGTGACGCGGCGCGAAGTCGCTGCAGATGTCACGAATTTGCCGCACGACATGATCGACCATTTCTATGATCTGTTCTTCCGAAAGTTTTTTATCACCCGAAAGATAGCGCTTCAACATCATCAAATCGGCAATTACAGTATCGTGCAAGTCTCTTGCCAGGCGAGTTTTCATCTCTTCCTGCTGGCTGACCATGCGATAGGCGAGGTTTTGCTTTTCCAAAAGCAAGTCTTGCACGGCCTTGAGAAGATCTTTCTCGTCATACAGCCCGAAGACTTTCAAGAGCTCGGGGATCTCGCCTAATCCCGGCGGTTTTTGCCCATCCGGCACTTCGATTACGGCCAGATCTTGCGTGTCGTGCAGACCGCGATGTTGCAAGTCTTGCAGTACAGTCGCCGCTTCAAAGGGAGTTAGCGCCTGGGTATTGATCATCTGCTGCAAGCTGAGAGCGCGCTCCAGCGTGGGCTGATCGATCAAGTTCAAATTCAATAGAACCTGTCCGATTGGCTTGTTGTCCAGCATTCCTTTCTCGACGGCAGACAAAAGGTCGATTTCAGAAACCAAACCGGCAACGATCAAAAGCTCGCCAAGACGCACGGACTTGCGCTGTTTTTCTTGCTGGTAACCTTCCAACTCCAGAGCTTCTTCGATAGATTTACGCGTGCACAGCGCTGTCCTGAGCGCGTCTACGGCCTGCTCTTGAGTGATCTTTCTTTCGCGCACCAACACCTGACAGGTGAGAGCCGCATATGCGACTGATTCCGGTATCACTTTGCGCAAGACCAGAACGCGCCCGAGCGGCAAACCCGATGCATAACTGGCTTCCACAGCCGCTTGAATGCCATTCTCGGAAACGGCACCGGCCTTGTAGAGCAACTGCCCGAGCCAGTTTGTCACCTGATAGTATTCGTTGCGCCAGCCCAGAGTACCCAGCGCTTCCTCAAACCCGATTCCCTGCTCGAAGACTACCTTAAGGGCGAGAGCAGCCACTTCGGCAGGCAGCACATTTTCACTGACCAGAGAGTGCGCCAGAAGGGCGGCGCGCGAAAGGTCGAGAGTCAAAATACCGGTATCCACCAGAACACTGCCCAGCGGGGCACCAGTCTTTGTGGAAATGGAATTGGCTTGAGCCAGTTGCGCGTCCGAGACCAATCCAACCTTCTTGAGAAGGTCACCCATTGTTACCGTCGAGCCGACTCTGTTCATTGCTGTCGCCCGGGACTCTCCCTTTCCACAGCTTTAAACCAAGAGTTTGTATATAAGCTGCTAATCCCTAATTTCCCAGCTCCCGACTTCCATAACCGTTTTGCACGGCCCAGGCTATCAGTTGCTCTCGATTTTCAAGGTTGAGCTTCAATTGCAACACCTCGCACTGCTTGCGTGCAGTGGCGGCAGACGTCATTCTCTCATCGGCGATTTCCTGGTATTTCATGCCGCGACCCAGCATGTGCAGCACTTCTTGCTCGGATGGAGTCAGTTTCTTATGATCCGTAGTCAGCTCGTTGGAGACTATGCCTTTCTCACCGCGCATGACGCGTCTTATCGTATCGGCGACAGTTTTCAATCTTTCAGACTTGAGCAAATAAGCGGCAACGCCCTGTGCCAGAACAGCCTGGATGAAAGCAAGACGGCTTTCGGCTGAAAACACCACCACTCTAGTATTCGGCACACGCACATACTCGTCGACCATTTGTTTGGGTCCCAGGCTGCCCGGCAGATGCAAATCGAGGACAATAACGTCGGGTCTCAGTTGCATCGCCATCCTCAGCCCGTCGTCGCTGTTTTCCGACAAACCGACGATTTCAAAACCTTCTTCACGAGCAAGCCCACCGCTCAGCCCCTCCAGGGTAGCCTGGTGGTCCTCCACGACGAAAATCCGTATGGTTGCGGTGCTGGGGTCTGTCATATGCTCGGCGACAAAA
>JAYRNY010000623.1:0-3178 GCA_041911975.1 bacterium
CAAGAAAAACGAAAAATGCAAGAAATAGGAAAAATAAGCGACAAGAAGTGCCGGGCGGCGTAAGGAGTTTCGGAATCATGAGTTCTACAAAAAGCGATCAATATTTACGCTTCGCAGTCGGCAAAAGCGGCGGTAGCAACGGTCAGCCGTGCGACATCAAACGGTCAAGACGCGGCCTCGTGCAAAAGCAAGACGAACCACTCGTTCTTTGGTGGGTGAAATTGCTCAAAGCAGAGTATTCGGCTGATCAAATCGGAAGCTTGAGACAGAGCAGCTACCGCCGCTCAAGGTGGGGGCATTCGGCGGAGAAAAGGGTCTCGCCGATTAGTCCCTTCTTCGCCATGCACAGAGACGGACGTTTGTTCACGTCCCTTCTAATGGCGTTTGGATTAATCGCTTCACTAAATATGGTGGCACTAGCCGACGATGCGCACGGGCTTTCCCCGGCGGTCGGTGATGGAATCCCTTCTGCAGAGCGCTTTTCCATGATCATTGACTTCGCGGGAAAGCACAACCAATACTTGGATTTGTCTAAGCTAAGCGAATTCAAATGGTCGGACGAGATCCATGTAGCTTCTAGAAGATCGAGCCAAAAGCCGCCGTTTAACAGGTTTTCGGTTATGCAGGAGAGCCGCGGGCCGGCGCAACCGCAGGTGGTGCGTGAAAAAATGAGCCGTTCAAGCAAAAATGATCGAGAACTAACTGACCCGGTCTCGGCTCCGGAGAAATCAACGGAAAGTGGCTCATCATCAGGAGCTTCCGCCGCGCAGATTGACGATACGATGAGCAACTGAGAACTCATTGCGTCCTCAGTGACTTTCTGGACTTGGTGATTAGCGAAAATCGCGCCCTTTGGAGCGGCCGGCTGGCGCAATTAATTCCGGCTGCAAAACTCTCTTCAGTCTGAAAACACGGAAATAATCGAAACTTCCTCTCAAAATTCGAAAATAAGAAAGGTCCCTGCGTCAAAGCAGGGACCTTCCAAGAAACGAAAGGAGGAACGTACTGTGTGGATTTACAAGACTAGCTGTTGAATCCCCAGTCGTTCGTTACCGGTGTTTGGAACGGTTGAACGTATGGAGTTGGTTCTACAGCTACCGGCTCTTGCACCGGGGGGGCAAAAGAGGTTTGCGGTTGAGCTTGGGGAGCTGCCGGAGCTTGGGCTGCTTGTGCTTGAGCAGCGGCTACAGCGGCCTTGATGCTCTCATCGAGCAAGCCTGCTTTTTCACGCAGCAAATACTCGATATAGTCGCCGCGGCTCATGCGAGAAGCAGCTACTTGTTCGTCAAGCAATCTGTGTGCCATCGGAGTGACACATACTGCGGTGGTTGTACCTCTATTCTTTCCGAAGAAGAATGATTTGGCGCCGCCCTTAGGACCGGTCTGCTTCGCAGAAGCAGGCAGTCTAAGAGGGTTCATGCCAGCGCGCTCACGGATGAGCATTTCGACGTAATCGCCGTTTGACACGCCTGCAGACGCCGCTTGTTCCTTCAACAGTTGACGGCCAAGGGCAGTCAAGTTGAATGAAACCGACCCTGATTCCTTGCCGGGGAAACGGGAACGGCGAGGGGACGTTGTCTTCACAGAAGTGTTTGTTTGCACCGTTGTGTTCATTGACTTTTCGGCAGCAGCAATAACGAAAGCACCTTTGCTTCGCACTAATTGTTCTGCCTTTCCTCCTTTTCTGAGAAAATCGGAACCCGACTGGTATCGCAAGTTCAAGCTTGCTCTTACTTTTAAACGGCAGCTTTGCTTTTTTGTCTTACGGCAGAGTCCTGCCTGTAATACGTAGCTTTTGCTACCTCCCAACGCACTCCGTCGATTACCGCGCATATTAGGAAACGCGTTCAACGGACTTCTTGAAAATAACTCCAGGACCATGCCTATTTGAGCGCATGACAAACTAGAGGAAATTCCCTCCAGCTCCCTCCTCTTAGGGCTTTCCTCGTTTGAGGAATTCTAAGAGTTTTCCTGGCAACCCTTTCCAAGACCTTGATTATAGTGCAACTTTACCGGAATAGAGCAGTAGTCATGTATCACATGTTTTTAATAAAACACAGCGATAAAGCCACAAAGAATACCTGCTCAGATCCTCGGAAACACGCTCAGGGCCCAGTTATTGAACACTACAGCTATGACCGCTCCAAGGGCTGCTCCGACGAATACCTCGACCGGCGTATGTCCTAGAAATTCCTTAATGCGCTCGGAAGAGAGCTTCGGATGCTCGGAAAGGAGCTCCGTCATGATCTGATTGAGGACCTTTGCTTGCAGGCCGACAGTGCGTCTGACACCGGCTGCGTCATACATGACGATGAGCGCAAGACATAGCGCAATGGCGAAAGAAACCGAGTTGAATCCCTCGATAAGCCCTACTGAAACAGCCATTCCCACAGTGCAGCAGCTGTGACTGGAGGGCATGCCGCCAGTTTTGGCAATCAAACGGAAGTCAAGATGCCCCGTTCTCAAAAGCTTGGTGACAATCTTGGCCAGCTGGGCGATGCAACTGCACAAAACAGTAACCAGAATCACCTGCCAGCCCCGCTGGTCATGCATCGGAGTACCGGCGAGAGCGGCTTGCGTACCGGTGGAAGCCTGAGCGTAAAGAGCCTGCAGCCACGCCAGCGGTACCGACAAAAGATCCATAGTCAGATGCAAGACTCCCTAGTTCGACCTGTGAATAGCATACTGGAGAAGCGCTTTGAGAGCGGGAATCCCCCGCTTGTCTTCAGAGCAGTCATCAAGAAGGCGCAGCCCCGTCTCTTCCAGTTGCCCGAGCCTTTCGCGCGCGCCTTCTACGCCAAAAAGACGCACGAATGTGGCTTTGTCGGCGGCTTCATCCTTGCCCGGTGTTTTGCCCAGGGTGGCTGCGTCGCCTGTCACGTCGAGCAGGTCATCGGCAATCTGGAAGGCCAGCCCCAGTATTTCGCCGTACAATGCCAAATGGTCCAGCTTGTCAAGCGGGGCTCCTACAAGCCGGGCCCCGGACCAGACCGAAAACCTAATCAGCGCGCCTGTCTTAGCTCTATGTATCTCTTCCATAACATTGGCAGTCAGAACCGGCTGACCATCAGGATTTTCTTGAAATTCTGTTGCAATCCATCCTCTTTGCAACATATCTTTACTGTCACCAGTTCCTAATCTTTGACTGTCACCTGCGCGATCGCGTCCAGGCACACCG
>JAYRNY010000624.1:0-7288 GCA_041911975.1 bacterium
AGAGCAGTGGATTTACACAGGAATGCTCTTGTCCCGAATGCAGGAGACAGCATTGTCACTTACAGACCTCTACTCCAAGCCCGAAATCACCAAAACCCTCAATGCTACGGCTGATGATTAGCGCGGAATCATAGGATTTACACCCAATCCTAAGATTCGGACTCGGCCTAAATTCGACAGCGAAAACCTCCTTGTATTGACGGCTTCACTCCCCGCTGTTTCAGAGCTACTTCCCTGGACTCTTGATTCTCTCACTGTAGATCGGCAGCAAAACAAACTCGTCGATTTCCTTATCTCCTTGATTGTTTATCCAATTCAACTCAGCTTGCGCTTTTTGAATCTGTTTGTTCTGACAAAGAGAAATAAAGTACAAAAGACGGTCCCTTGTTTCGAATCTCCTGTCATGAACAGAATCTTTCAGCGCGGCTTCGTTGCTGGCCTTCGCCAAATAAGTCAGAATTGGTGCAATGTCGTCTTTGCGAATTTTCTGAAGTGCTTCTTTGGCGACCACATCTGCCTTCTTACGGACAATGTGACCGAGCATATTACGGAAGACCCGTTTGGTAAAAAGACTCTGATGTTTCATATGTCTACTACCGTTGCCCTGGCAATGATGCCTACCGGCAAGGCGGGAAAAGAGCCTGCGACAATGGGCAAATCAGAGGAGACCTCGCTGAAGATCTTGTCTGTAAAACTGTTGTTGGTTCACTCAAAAATCTGCGTGCACTTGAAGAAAAGTTTCTGGAGCATGATCCAATAAATGATACTGATGCTTCATTCGATCAGCCGCACAAATAAGCGACTTTCAGGCTGCTGTTTTTCCAGCTTGAAGATCTGGCATCGCGCCTGCCCGACGATCTCGATACATTGGACTGGCAGTCTCGGCGCAATCTGATACGGACTCTAATAGAGCAGGTAACAATTGGCCGCTTGCAGGTCAATTTCACTTTTCGCCTGGGCGAGTATGCTACGCCAATCTCGCACCAACAGATTACGCCTGGGCTTTTGTCTCGCCTGGTAGCTTTTCCGCCGTGACTCAGCTCTCTTCCAATTGGAAAGTTTCCACTCAGGAATGTCATCCTGCCTGCAAAACTCTGCTTGGGATAGTCCGCTTGCCTTCCACTTAGCTACTACTGCGCTTCTCTCCGACTGAGCCGATCTGTCTTTCTCTCTCAACGTATACCGTCCTTCAAGCGTTCTCGATGCGAGAGCGCCAAAAGATTGTGCACGACCGCACTCAATCACTCAACAGACCGAACGGACACGTTGATATAGAATACTTTCAAAATATTACTGATTTTGGATCCGTAGCAATCAGTCCTACGGACGAGGAACATAAGGGTTGAAGGTTGATATCATGTGAGCATATAAACGAAGCTCTGCGAGTGATGTGATGAAAACAGTATCTCAGCATGATATGAGTCCGCGTTTTCCTTTGGAGATCAATCGCGGGGCAACACGGGCGGAACGCAAAGAGTTAGGCAAGTTAGCGCGTCAGAAAACGCCGCTTAAGTCCCACGCCGAACAAACCATTCTCCAAACTGGCAGAGACATCATCTCCATTTTGGAGAAATCTAACGAAGGACGCGTGAAGGAGCTTGTCCCAATTCGTCATGGGCGAATGCTTGTCAATCCATTCACCTTTTACCGAGGCAGTGCCTCTTTGATGGCGTTTGACCTAGCGACCACTCCCACGTCGGGATTCAAAGTCCAGGCTTGTGGTGATTGCCATATCCAAAACTTCGGTGCATACGCCACGCCCGAGCGCAGAATAGTTATAGACATTAATGATTTTGATGAAACACTGCCGGCTCCCTGGGAATGGGATGTAAAACGATTAGCTGCCAGCCTGGTTTTAGCCGCCGTCACTAATGGATTGCCAATGGATGTGGGTGAAGATGCTGCCTACCGCATGGCGCAAAGTTACCGTGAATACATGGCCGAGCTGGCCGCCATGACACACCTCGAGGTCTGGTATGCCCATGTGGACATCAAAGAATTGCAAGAAGAGCTAGAGGGTGCAAAACTCAAGCGTAATAAAATAATCTTGCAAGAGGCCATGAAGAAGTCTTCGCCAGAAATCCTGATGGAAAAGTTCACCAAAATCACACAAGATGGAATTCGCTTTAAAGACATTCCTCCTCTGCTCTGTCATGTAGACGAGGCGGGCGCGAGTGAGCAAGCGAAGCAAGCAATTAAGGAGTATCGAGGCACTCTCAGGGACCATCGCCGCATCCTGCTGGACCGTTACGAAATAGTAGACCTCGCCAGAAAGGTTGTCGGGATCGGGAGTGTGGGCACCCAGTGCTTCATAGTTCTCCTCGCTAGTTCTGAAGAAGATTTTCTGATACTGCAAGTGAAAGAAGCCCGCGCATCGGTGCTGGAGCCATATGCCGGAAAATCCAAGTTCAAGCATCATGGAGAGCGCGTAGTTGATGGTCAAAAGATTATGCAAGCTGCCAGCGATATGTTCCTTGGCTGGACCACAGCGCAGAAGCCCCCTTATATACATTACTTTGTACGCCAGCTCCGGGACGTGAAAGTGGGGGTCGACACGACCTTCTGGGATAAGCCTCAGTTCAAGCTTGGCGCCAATTTTGCAGGGCGGATTCTTGCCAGAGCTCATGCTCGTTCAGGCGACGCGGCGGTGCTGCGCGGCTACATGGGTAAGACCGAAGAATTCGATGAAGCCATCGCCGCCTACGCCACAAGGTATGCTAAACAAACTGAGCACGACTATAGTCAGTTTGTCAGCGCCTGCAAGTCCGGTACCCTGAAGTCCGAATCCATAGATTGATTGCGCCTTGCGAATTCCCTCCCTCGAGAGTCATTAATGCGTCATATTCGCTTGGTAGCAATCTTGCTTCTCCCATTCATGGCTGCCTGGGCAACTCCAACGTGCGCCGCAAGCGAAGCAGCGATTAGTGCTCCTCCTATACAGAGCCTCACATCATCTGAAGCCTTGGACATCGAAACGCAGATAAGAGCAATCGACCGCCAGATTTTGCTTGAACTGGTGAGATTGGCTGAGTTCAATGTCCAATATCAACAAAACGTGAATCACTGTGCATGGTGGCGAAAAGTCGGGTACCCACTGGCACAAGAAGCAGCATACGCAGGCTTCCTCGGATACAGTGCTTCGGATATATCACAGCGGAGAAGAGCATGGAATAACCCGAAGCTCATTTCGCCGACCATCATCAAGAGGGGCTTGGCCTCGGCTACCGTTGGCTCTCTTATGGGCGGCACCAGTTCGATGATGGAATTGATTGCCGATGGCGTCGAGACTGCGCGTGCTAACAGAAAAGGCTTCTCAGGGAAAAAGTCAGTATCTTTCGTTGGGTCTGTAGTCCAGCGAGTGGACGACATGCTTGCCAGGCGACATAAACTAATGACCGCCGTAGAATCGACGACAACAAATCAAGAATTGCTAGACCTCAAAGAACAGCTTCTCAGATATGAAAGGGATCGGCTCGTTTACGAATTCAAACGCTGGAATGCATACTCACGCGGATACGCCTGCTATAGGAATACTTTCTATATCAATAATGCTGCCGTGAACATGGCTCGCTTCACTGCAGTTCAACTTGGTTTCAAATCGTTTACGGCACCGTCCTGCAGTGGTGCTATAGGACCAATTTTGATTACAACCGCTTGTTTGGCAGGTACAGCACCAGCGGCAAGCTCCGCCGTTGGAAACTTTATGGAACGCCATCAAATGAGATCCATGGCGAAAAGCCTGCCGTTAACTCCATTCCTTTCTGACCAGGAGGCGAAACAAAAATTCGAGCGTTTGGCAGAACTCCTGTCGGCCAATGAAGCTCAGGGGCACTCCAATCCAATTGCAGCGGAGCTAGTTCGCTTACGTGAGGAGAAGATTGGTTTGGACACCCTCATCTACCATGAGGACAAAAAAATAAATCGATTTCGCCGTGTAGCTGGTCAACAAACAATCGGCGCACCAATACTCTCTACCTTAGGAGCCGGATCTGGCATCCTCAGCACCGTGGGGTATTACGGCTATCGACAACATCCTTTGATCAGCAATAAATTGAGCTTCACCGGTGATTCCCTTGTTATCCCCGCAGAAGGAATCGCGTTATTCTTGACTCCAGCCGCCGCTATATTGGGTGGTTTATACGAACGTGATTTAAAGAAAAAAAATGAGCATCCTGACCAACTGCTTGCAAAACGCCTCAAAGACTTGCGGACACTTGAAACAATCCTCACCGAAAGTTCGCGCTAATTATAGCCTTTTCCACGGCTGCCGCTACTCGCCACTACCTGCAGTGCTTCACTCCACCTTTCTCAAGAGACAACCGTGTCCGCAGGCGGCTCCACTGGTTTAATTTCGGGCTGAGCAGCATCCGACTGCCTGCGCCAAGCGACAGCCAGTATAAGGCACCCGATGATGGACACGACTGTGTAAACAACCACCGCAGCAACAGCGGCCGTGCCGGCGAAATTCGCCAGCACAATCACCAGCCCGACGCCCGCGTTACGAGTAGCTGTCGTAAGCGCCAACGCTTTGCGTGCAGAAGCATCCTTGCCTCCACACAGCCATCCGACATAGAGACTGATTGCGAGAAGCGCCGCCATGCCCAGCCAACCAGTCAGCCGCACCATGGCGAACGCCCGGTATTGACCGATCATGATAAGGACGAGCACCACCAGGAAAAGGACTTTGGCAACCTTGTCGATCGGCTTGGCGATCTTCTCCGCCGCATCAGGTGCGATTTTTTTGACGCAGAGGCCCACAATCAAGGGCAACAACTGCGCAATCATCAGCACCTTCACGATTGCCAAATAATCAATATGGATATCACCGGCCGGCAGAAGCCTGGAAATCAACAGCATCAAAAGTGCCGGCGACAAAACTGCCGACAGGGCTGCCAATATCAACATGAGCCCGATCGACAAAGCAACATTGCCGCGAGCGATCTCTGTCAGGGGCGGACCCACCGGTGCTCCAGGGCAGACGGCCAACACAAGAAATCCGGCGGCGGCCAGTGGATTTGCGCCACAGACATAGAGAAGCGCGCATGTAGCAACTGGCACGACAACATAGTTTGCTGCGAGCCCTAATAGCAGGGGGGCTTTTCTCTTCGTCGAAGCAACCACGTCGACGAGATTGACGCGCAACCCCATCGCCGCCATTAAGGCGATTAGAGCCACGACATTTAGCAGGTTGGCGATGTTTGCCATTCCCAAAGTTGGCGGTCCTTCTACTTGCGTTGTTTTCTTCCTAGTATCTTGTCTGGCAATAAATTGTCAATCGTCCCAACGACGGAGGCGCAGAACAGCTTGGTTTTGACCTGCAACTTGCGAACTCGCTCACTGCTGTGGAATTCACCCGCTCTACCAATTCTTCTCCAGAATTCTGTCCAGAAGTAAGAAAACACGTACTGTAGTCATACTCAAGTTGAGAGACGTAATACCCAGCGATCATCAAATCACACATTAAAGCCCGCCGTCGCTATCAACTTTCCGGACTCGCTCAGCACAATACGCTCGGCATTGGCGTCACAAAGATGGTCGATGTCTAATTCGGAAATTACTTTTCCGCTATTTGAAGAAACGCGCTTTACGAAATAGCGCTCACCTTCTTTCGTCATACACCGTCCAACAAGACTGAGGTTGCAGTCGGCAACGTTTAGTCCGATGTGGTGACATTCTGAATCAAGCGACACTTGAGACAAAACTACGCCTGTCTTCAAACACCAGAGCTGAGCATCTTTCGAATGTCCTATGCTACCGACGTACCTTCCCCCAGCGCAGAATGAAACACCAATTACGGTGCTGGAATGGCGAATACATGCAATTTCTCGCTCTGAAGCAATTTCTGTTACGCGCGCCAATCCATCGTTGCCACCCGAAGCGAAATACTTTCCATCTCGACTGAAACTCAAGGCTCGAGCGCCTCCGAAATGCATTACTGAACACGCTTCTTTCAGGGGTTTTAACTGAAAGACTCGAACCGCACCAGAAAAATCCGCCGCAGCAAGATACTTTCCATCCGGGCTGAACGCCATATCGGAGAAGAAGATCATCCCTTGCTCCGCATATCGAATTTTTATAGATAACTCTCCGGATTTAGTGTTCCAGACAAAAATATGATCTGAATAAACAGCTGCGACGAACATACCATCGCCACTTATTGCGACCGCGTCAATTCTTCGATCGCCGAGTTGACCTTCAAAAACCATCTTGCCGCTTGGCACATCCGCCACCCATACGCGACCCATGCCACCAAGCGCCACATAGTTGTCGCCTTCGCTAAAGCGCATGCAGTGCACCCAGGTAGGAGTCGGCACTGTCGAAAGAAGCACTCCACTTTCTGCATCCCATAACTTGACCGCATTGCCTGCCGCACGCGCTTTCAAAAACTGTTTGTATTCTTCTGTGTCGTATTGCCAGCCCCAAAGGCGTTGCTGGAAATCCGGCCATAGCTCGTCCAGACATTCCATCGCAAGTGCGCCTGAGACAGTAAGTGAATTTTCATGCGATGCATAAAGCAGGAAGTCGCAACCCTGAGTCAAGGCTATGCACTCGGATCCGTTGTAGGCTGGATAAAACACATTGACCGACTGCTCCCACACTGGAGAAGTACCATCCGGACTCCATTCCTGATACACATAAAGTCGACTGATTCCACGCTTTTCCAACGCCGCGATGAAAGCATCCTGGCTGACATTTTCATGAAAAGATTTCTGGCAGACAACGACGGAAGGCTGTTCGCTCTTTATGCTTTTATAGTCAAAACCATCTCTTCGCCAGTTGTCTATCAAAAGCTGCATACAGGTTTGTCCTTCATCACCGCTCAAACGTCGTCTTTGGTTATCCGCAAGTTTCATGTGAATTACTCCCCTGGTCGGCATGCATCGATACTATCATTGGCTGGACACCCAGGGCAGTTTCTTACTGAACCGCTGATTTTATGAATCAATGTTCGCTATCGCGTTAGTTTCCCAGCCTTCACCACATGCTGTTAAATTTGCCGATTCAGTAAAAGTCAGATTCCACAGTAATGCAGATGCACTCGCAGTAATTCTGGATCAATCTTTTGTGCACCTGGATGGAGCTCGATTCCATGCAATTCGGAGTAAAGCTTGTTAGCTAAAAGAGAAGGGGACAATCTAACCGAGAGAGAGTCATCAATCGCAAGAAGCCCTTCGTCAAAGAGGATATGCAGATCGGCGCGAAGAATAATCCCGTTGGAGAGTTCATTCGTATGTGCACCGCAATAAGGCAGAATGTGAGTCGCCTCCAGGACATCCGTTACATCGCA
>JAYRNY010000625.1:0-3819 GCA_041911975.1 bacterium
CGAATTTCTTTTTGACCTTGTCGACTTCCAGCCCCACGACTTTGATTGCCTCGGAATTTATATTTCCAACAACTTCTCCGGCAATCTTTATATATTCAAGTTCGTATGGGTCATAACCCATAGTTCGCGCGCACGTGGCATCGACAGCAGCCAAGTCATCGCCGAGAACGAAGAAACCCATCTCTTTCGCCGTGCCATTTATAGGACCGTCGCCTTCCATGGCGACGACCGCGTCAACCAGCGCCAGTTGCGGCTTGATGAGGTCTTGCAGATCGAGAATGCATTGAGGAATTCCGCGAATATGCAAAAGATTCTTAGGCCATCCGTACTTGCGACCCGGCACGGCACCAAAAAAATTCTTCATCGAAGCAGTCATACCCACCCAGTGGTGCGTTTTCATTTTCGGAACGCTGACCACATAATCGGCATTCATCAAGGTACGCGGAAGGAAGAATTGCTTCAGTCCTGAGAATCCTTCCTTCACATCAAGCGCTTCCAGCTCATCTAGATTTAGATCGACAAACTGAGTGCCGAGTTTATTGCACATCTTGCCCAGCCCGGTTGCTTCGAGAAGGAACTCGGTATCGCGCATGTGCCCTGGACCTTCGCCGATAATGATGTTCTTCGCGCCCAGATAATCAACCAATTCGAAAGCAGCCTTCAAAGCGAAAGGATTTGTCGTCACCGGACTACCAGGGTGAAACTCGACCATATTCGGTTTGAGCAAAACCGTCTTGCCGCTTAAATCAGGAAGATTCAACTCCTTAGCGTACTTCTTTAACTCCGGCATCGGATCATCTTCATAGGATGCGCACGGAACCAGAGCGACAGTCGATGGTGTTTTTCTCTTGCGCGCAGCCTGATTAGCAGTAGGCTTCGGCAAAGGCTTTCCTGTAAGAGTCTTGCCACCACATGAATTCAAATAGTACGAAGCACCTGCAACTGCCGCCACAGAACCGGCAAGAAATGCGCGCCGAGGTATTCCGCCGCGCGAGCGCGACGGACGTTCAGCGCCTTCATCTGATTGCTCTCCACAGGCGGCTTGCAACTCACCTTCGGCAGCCTGCTCGCTTACTGCCGGCAAGAGTTCTGATTGATCGGACGTCACCGGTTCGCGGCTGATCAAACGACCTGTTTTCGGGCAGCGTTTTTCCTTGTAATCCACTTTAGCTTCCTAAAACTCCCGCCCGCAAATCCACTCACCAAAAACATTATGCTCTGCCTCGACAGAAGAAATCACTACATGACGAGTCATGCGAGCAAATCTAATTTCATGACTTACAGGGGCGCTGCCATGCGTCTGTCCCAGAGTAAGCACTACGTCGAAATTTTTAAGGCATTGTCGCCAAGATGCGCCTGCAATGCCAGCATAGAGATAGCAGTCACCATCAGATTGGGACCGAATGATCCATCCTCATTTTGTCTTTTGATAAGTGCAGAAATCGAAGCTGCCGAATCCTTTCCATGAGATTGCTCGGCAATTGCAACCAGCGCGACCGACATCGCCGACATGTTGTAGCCAATCGTGGTGCTCAGATTGTGAAACGCATTCTGCACCACATCAGCCTTGCTCTCATTCTGCAGCGCGAGCAAAGCCTCGGCGGTTGTCACCGCGAATGGAGGCAGATGAACCTCAAGGCAAAGATCGTTTCCATGATTCCAACCGCCAGCCTGGCATGCGTGCTCGAGAAGGAATTTGTCGCCGCGCATCAAAACGCGCTTGCTGTCTATAGCGTCAACAGGTTCCGGAATCTTCAGAGCAAGCAATGCATACGATGTCGGCTCCACCCAGTGAAAGGCACCTTGAGACCAGGGCCATCCGCGCGCCCAGTCGAGCCCCTTTTCTCCCTTCGAAATAAGAACAAGCGGTTTTGCGAGCCAGAGAAAATCTCCAAACATTTCGAAGCGCTCGTCGAACAAGAATTTCACGGCTCTGTTGATGACATCTTTCTGCGGGCGATCAATACTGCCTTCTTCCTTCAAAAGAATCCGCAAAGAAAGCAGCGCCAGCCCGCTGGTCCAATCCGATTTGCCCATCCCTGGAGATGTGGACCAACCACCATCCTCGTTTTGATTCTTGCAAAGGAATTCGATTACCTGCTTACGAGCCGCCGGATCTTTGCGCCTGGCGATTGCACAAAATGCAGTCGGCTCCATGCATACTTCGCCGCCGGGCTTATATCCCCACGCTCCATTTCTGAATGCCTTCTGTACGTATTTGTCGACTTTATCCAGACTCTTGGAAATGACGTTAGCCCCTTTACTTTCTAGTTTTTCGGCTTTCGGCATTAAGGTCGACCTGATTTGTAACGAGAAATTGCTGGTTTGTTAAGACGGTTCACTCTTGTATCTATATATTATTCTTATTTTCCTATGTATATTCGCCGTTTCGCACCCTATCTCCCGCGGGACTTGTCCCGATCACCCCACAGGCGGCGACTCCAGAAATTAATTTGACAACTTATTCCAAAACCTCTTCCGGTTGAGGGGCTGCCAAGGTAAGATGGTTATGTGGCCCAGGAGCAAACCTGGGCATAAATACTGAAAAGCCTGTCATATCGGCGGTTTCAAGGAGGTGAGCGGAAGTCAGATAACATACGGTGTGGATTTGGCCAATATTTTAGACAGATGTGTTACTAAATTTCGACAAAAGCGTTGTCCACCCTTAGAATAGGTCTTTGCGCCGGCGGGCTTGGCAAAAGTTCTGGTTGGTGTATCTTTCTCTCTTAAGCAAGGGACAACATAAGGAGGTATGCATGTTGAAGCGTTTCGTTCGGGACGAATCAGGTCAAGGTATTACAGAATATGGCGCGATTCTCGCATTCGTCGCGATTCTCGTAGCGCTCGTGTTCAGTATCACCAAAGGCGCTTTGACGTCCGCTATTTCGGCCGCTTTCTCGGCTGTTATCAGCCAATTGAACAACCTGTCGGCCGCTGCAGGATCCGCCTCGTAACCGAGTCGCGTCACACAGTGGTTTGCTCCAGGCGAGCAATTGCCTGAGCAGGCAGAAAGAATTTAGACGGGAGCTTCGCAGCTCCCGTCTTTCTTTTGGTCAGGCGGACGCTACGAGGCGTTTACTTTTCTTGCAAAAAATTCCCGCATAAAAAGGGAAGTAATTGTATTAAAGATGGTGGCATAACATCTTAGTGAAATGAAGAAAGATGATTCGATAGTCGACACAGACAGAATTTTCAGATGCAGATCGCGACCCTTTATCAGACAGCGGTGAAATTTTTGTGAGAGCGAAGACCCTGTCTCCAAGAGTCTTTCAAATGACGACACTGGCGATAAATATGGACCTCTCGCAACAAAAAGCTACACAGCTACTAGATTTTTCAAAATTTTTTTCCTTTTTCGCGCCGTTGAAAAGCGATGAAAGCATCACGTGTGATAAGTTGTCATTAGCACCAAATGTTATGAGACGGTAAGGCGTTAGGTTGAAACCCACTGAGCATCCTAGTTTTTGTAAGTTTTTCTGGACAGACCAAGAAACCCAACCTCTTGATTTGCCTGATTTGTTGCCAGTATCGGTAAGATCAGGTCTGTTTAGAAATCGCGCCGTCGGGTAAGGGATAAATGGGTGCGACAGGGCAGCCGTTGTTCTTGTTCCCCCGATGTGCGTTAATAGTAATTGGTTAATCTTTCTCTTAAGAGAAGACAGAAGGGGGAACCGTAATGAACCCATTACGTGCGTTGTTCTTAAGCCTCTCTCGAATGCCTCCAGCCGTGATGCTTCTAATCATCATTGGTCTGGCTGTTGTCGTAACGATGATGGTCACCGGTAAGGTAAGCGAATCAGAGACTAAATATGCGCAACA
>JAYRNY010000626.1:0-1723 GCA_041911975.1 bacterium
ACCTCTACTGGACGGCAAGTTGTGGAAAGAAGACGGCGTCACCGGCAAGTCGATAAGGACGTACAATCGCTCTCAGTGGGCACCTCTGTATTATGTGCACACGGATCCGTCCCTCAGATTCGAGTTCAAAGGATTCGAGATGCCTTTGCAAATGGCTGATTACAAGGCGTTTTTCCTTATCTCGCTGGCGTTACTTCTCGATCGTTCGCTGACTTTGAAGACGAGCGATGAAGAAAGAGTGGCGAATCTCCGCTACTTCGCGGTCAATGGTTTGGAATCGGAAGCGTCGAGGATCTGTGCGCGAACACTGCTGAAAGCGGCAGAGAGAACCGCGCTGATGCTTTCTCTTGATGCTTCTTGCCTGGCACCACTCTGGCGCCGTCTTGAAGCCGGAAATGTGCCTTCCGATCAAATTTCGCGCTGGTTCCGCACCGAGCAGTCCCTTGAAAAAACACTTGAGCATCTCGTCGTGAAACCGTTGGGCGTGAAGCCTCTCAATGGAGTGGTCGGCATCAATCCCGCAAGACCTGCTTACGTAAGCGGAATGTGAATGCAACAGGATTTAGATGTTGAGCACTAACGGCCAAAACGTCAGTGCGTCCGGTGCTAAGGAGTTCGCAGTCTGAATGAATCTGCCTTTTGTATGCATTGCGAAAGCTGTTAGGACAGTAGGTTTTGGCGCTGTTTCCGTAGTGCTGGCGCTTTTCTTGATGGAGCGAGGATTCTCCGCGGCGGCAGTCGGCGTGCTCTTTTCGCTTACATTGATCGAAGATGCGCTGTTTACTACTTTTGCCTCTGTGTTCGCCAGCCGAATTGGCATGAGAACAATTCTGCTGTTCGCTTCGGTTGTGATTCTTCTCGGAGGCTTTGCTCTGGCTTTCGCTGAGGCGCAATGGATGATTGCGCTGGCTGTCATATTCGGCATCGTCAGCCCGGCTGGTTTTGAAGGCGGACCATTTGCACCGATCGAGCAGGCGATCATCGCCAAGTCTGTCCAGAAGGAAAAACTTACATCTTCTTTCACCTGGTACAACTTGTCCGGATTTGGTGGCGCCGCATTGGGCGCACTGCTTGCTGGTGGCTGTGTGGCTTTGATGAAGACGCAGCCGACCATTCACGCTTACCAGACCATTTTCATCTTCAATGCAATAAGCTCATTTGTGCTCGCCATACTCTACATGTCGCTCGACATTGCAGAAGCACCTGATTTGCCGAAGCTGGCGGTGCGAAATTGGTTTTCGAAATGCTCAACCGTGTCTGCACGAATGCAGCAAAACCCGGGCGGCATTTATGCCGCCCCTACATTTACGGGGGTTACGGACGGCAAGAATGCCGCCCCTACTCAGGATGTTTCGCATTGCACACTCTCTGTAGGGGCGGCTTACATGCCGCCCGGTGTCGGCGAGCCGCCGACACGCCGGTTTCCGATTCGAGATGCTTTGGCTGGTACGATGCGGTCTTGTCGAGATTTCTTTTCCGATGCGACTCCTTCAAGGCGGTATATTCGGCAGTTAGCAGGACTGCAGGCTCTTGATGCTTTCGGTGGCGGTTTTGTCGTGCAGTCTTTGTTGACATGCTGGTTCTATCAGCGGTATCACGTCGATGCGACTTTTATCGGACCTGTTTATTTTGGTTGCAATCTGATTGCGGCAGTTTCGTTTCTTCTAGCGCCGATTGTTGTGAAACGCATTGGACTTTTAAATTCGATGGTGTTCACGCATCT
>JAYRNY010000627.1:0-3185 GCA_041911975.1 bacterium
CAATACTCCCGACTTCTAACAGATACGCGAACCCAGTCAGTCAGCCCTGGTACATCGCCGAACCAATTCTTACTGAAAAGCAAGAGCGGTCTTACTCTTCCGTTAACTACCACTTCGATTTGGTATACATATTGATCCGTATTGGGTGCAACGGTTAATATGGTCGACTGCCTGCTCACCGCTTTCGTGTCCAGATTGGTAATTAATATGTAAGTCTGGACCGAATCAATAGATATGTCATTGAATGCAGCGGCTTCCATTAAAGCAATCCGGTCAGCAAGATTTTTGGCTGAAAGACTGGTCGAAGAGACATCCGATAAGAAGGTCTTCGCTTTGGCAGAGTGAAAAGCTGCATCGCGAGCGCAAGTATTCAAAAGCGACACGCGTAAAGTGATAGTGGCCAGATCGACTATTGGCAGCGCGATACAAAATAAAAGGACGAAAATGACAATCGCCATCTCCACTACAAAGGATGCAGAATGTAGCTTTTGTTTTGCTTTTGTCAATAATCTCATCAGCATGACAATCCTTCGATATCAAACAACCGCGGACAAATCCATTTTGCAAGAGTATCTTTCGCGCCACATCAATCCTTGGTTCTAGCGCCGTCAGATGTGCAATATTGATTTTTTCGTCCGATTGCAGAGGGCTTTGGCGGAAAACTCGGTCAATTGAAGATCTTTTTCGCATTCTGGGTAATCATCCCAGAGGATGGCTTTATGACTAATCCGCAAAAACGATGGCATGTCTCAGCAATGGTGTGACAATTTAATATATGACGCAGGTTCTCCAGAGAGAGCGACCAGGGATGGTTTCTACCGAGGGCAGCACCGGTCCTGCGAGCAATTCAAAAAGTAAGACGGAGATAAAGCCATGAGGATTTTAGTTGCCATAGACGACGATTCGTTCGGGAACTTAATTGTCGACTTTGTATCCGGCGCATTTTCTCAGAAGGGAAACCTCATAAAACTTTTGCATGTCATCGAGCCGTCATCTGTCAGCGATACGATTACAGAAATATATGGACACGGCATAACGCACAAAATACTGGAAGAGCGGCTGCAAAAAGCAAACGAAATGCTCACCGCTTTGCGTATTGATTTGCGCTCGAGAATTTCAAAATCGGTTCCCATTGAAGTTTCCGTCTTAATCGGTAGCGCCAATCATGTGATTTTGGACGCTGCCGATGATTGGAATGCCGATGTCATCGTTATGGGTTCTCACGGACGCATGGGACTTTCACGTTTGTGCCTGGGCAGCATATCAATGTCTGTCCTTGCACACGCAGGCTGTGCCGTCACCATTGTCAAAATGCCCTTGCAAGGAGAAGCTGAAAGTGATGAGGCAGTGAAAACCCTCGAGACGATGAGGAAATATCGATGAGCACAAGGGTCTTAATTCCTATCGAGGATCTCTTGTTTGAAAGTGAAATCAATGACTTTCTCTATCAGCTTAATACCATTGCTTTAAAACTGAGAGTGCTTCATGTGATCGACAACAAGCAGGCAGTCTTTTCCTTTGCCAGTGGAGAGTATGAAAACGAGCCTCATGCCCTGGTTCGCAAATTCGCCGAACAACTGAGCGACCATCTTCCTGGAGTCGAGATTGTGACAAGCGTATGCGAAGGTAATGCTAAAGATGAAATCGTCAGGGAAGCACAGGCATTTGATGCTGATCTTATCTTGATGGGTGCACACGGTAAAAATGGCATCGGAAAGTTTCTGCTCGGCAGTACCTCAGTGGATGTGATTCCAGTTGCTCCGTGTTCCGTCGTCCTCTTGAAAGCGAAAAAGTCTCCTTGCCCCGATCCGTCGGCGGCAGCTTCAAGTCAGACGGCAAAAAAATGAGACAGAAAGGCGGTCTTGTCTGCCAATAAATTGGTATTGAATTCGCGAGGCAACAGCGTCATCAATGAAGGTCCTCTTACTTTCAGCCTCAATAGGAATGGGCCATGTGCATGCTGCCGACGCAATTGAAAAGGCTCTTAATGGCAAAGTCGATGCTGTCAGGCATGAAGATGCGCTCGATTTTGCAATCCCGGCTTTTCGCAATTTTTACCGCAAAGCATATTCCGATCTAGTCGCCAATGCACCGGAATTACTTGGCCTTGCTTATGACTTCGCCGATAAGGATTGGGAGAAGTTTCACTACGGGGTGATATTCGAGCGTTTAAACATTCAGAAACTGGCTGACATGGTGCGCGCATATAAGCCGGATGTAGTAATTTCCACCCATTCCCTGCCGGCGGACATGATTTCTTCACTTTTGTGCAAGCGGCAAACGGCCTGCCGTCATGCCATTGTCATTACTGACTTCGATGTACATCCAGCTTGGCTGTGCCATCACTATTCTCGCTATTTCGTGGCCATTGAAGAAACGCAAGAGCATATGGTGTCATTAGGATTCGACCGAAAGCGGATCAGTGTTACGGGAATTCCCATCGATCCAGTGTATGCAATGACAAAAGATAAGTGGCAGATGCGAGAAAAGTTTCAATTGGAGCAAGATCGCACGACTATCCTCATATCGGCAGGCGGATTTGGAATGGGTCCTGTCGAAGAAATACTTACCCAACTGGCAAAACTACCTGGAAAAAATCAGGTAATTACTGTCTGTGGAACCAACCCGTCGCTCAAGAAAAAGTGTGAATTTCTGGCCAGAACTGTTTCCACGCAACAAACAAAGATACATGTCCTGGGATTCACAACAGTCATGGACGAATTGATGTCGGCCTCGGATCTGATTATAGGAAAACCCGGAGGGCTGACAAGTTCGCAGGCCCTGGCCAAGGGGCTTGTTTTTGTGATCGTCTCTCCAATACCAGGTCAGGAAGAACGAAATGCCGATCATCTACTGGAAGAAGGAGTGGCGATTCGGTGCAACAACCTCCCTGCGCTTTCTTACAAAGTGCGGCATCTCCTGAGCGATCCTGCCAGGCTCAAAAGGATGCAGGAAAGTGCACTGCTCCTGGCGCGTCCCAATTCTGCACAACAAATCGCCAGTCAAGCAGTTGCCTTGATACAGTCAGCCAAAGCGAGGGAAATGCCGCCATCAACTCATGTTTGCGGAAGCAAACTCTCAGTCATCTAGTCAATGTGCATGTCTGAGATTTTTATCGTTGAGAATTTCAATCTCTGGATGCTTGATATCAGGCAACAAGAGTAATGCCAAAAGACCAGGCCAGG
>JAYRNY010000628.1:0-8199 GCA_041911975.1 bacterium
CTGCGGATGTTTTTTGTAAGAGCTCCGGGTGCCTATGAGGCGCCCGGAGCGCGTCCGTCCGGGGACAATCACCTTTTCGGGTCACTCAAACTGCTGCGGTCAAAAGTTCGTTCATCAGGTTGATGTTTTCCTTGATGGAATCAGCCGATTTCTTGAGCATTGCCGATTCTTCGTCTGTGAGCTTGAGCTCGATAATCTTATCGAGACCCTTGCGGTTGAGGACTGCCGGCAGTCCGATGTAGACGTCTTTGCTGAGACCGTATTCGCCTTTGGTCGGCAGAACGGCGCAAGGCAAGAGGCGGTTCTTGTCGAGGAGAATCGCTTCGACCATTTGCGAGACAGAGGAGCCAGGCGCATAGTAGGCGCTTCCGGTGCCGAGCAATTTGACGATTTCGGCGCCGCCGTCGCGAGTGCGGGCGCTCAGAGCTTCAATGCGTTCTTTGGAGATGAGCTCGGTGATCGGAATGCCGTTGACCGATGAATAGCGCGGCAGTGGAACCATGAGGTCGCCGTGCCCGCCCAAAACCATAGCTCTTACATCCTGGACGCTGACGTTCAATTCCATGCCTATGAAGGTCTGGAATCTGGCGCTGTCAAGTACGCCGGCCATGCCGATCACCTTGGTGGAGTCGAGCTTGGTCGTCTCTCTGACTAGGAAAGTCATTACATCGAGCGGATTGGTGACAACAATGAAAATAGCGTTAGGCGATTGCTTGACAGCTTTTTCAGCTACATCTTTGACGATTTTGGCGTTGGTGCGCAGGAGATCTTCGCGGGTCATGCCGGGCTTTCTGGCAATACCGGCGGTAATGACGACGATGTCGGAGTCCTTGGAATGAGCGTAGTCGGAAGTGCCGGTGAGCGTGCGCGAGTGCCAGCCGCTTATCGGTGCTGCTTGCATCAAATCGAGCGCCTTGCCCTGCGCTACTCCCTCAAGGTTGGGGATATCGATCAAAACTACATCAGCCAGATCTTTCTCGGCGACGTATTGGGCGACTGTGCTGCCGACGAATCCGGCTCCGACAACTGTGACTTTACTCACGATTTAAACCTCCAACCTGTCAAAACTGGCTGCCAGATTAACATGTGGTCTTTTGAGTGCGGCTGAGCTTAAGCAAAGGTTTTGATTACGCTTAAGATTTGGCTGAATGCTTGGTGTCCGGGAACAATAGTCCCCTTGTTATCATCTGCAAGCATGAGGGGTTTCGAATAGCTTCAGGGCAGTCTCGGGTTTTACCTACTTTCAAATATGGGGGCTCGGGGTTATTCTAGTTATGCAGGCTGGAATGCAAGAGCAATCGGCATTTAACGCTGGTCAAGCAGTGGTCGAATGGATAAGAAAAGAAGCAAAAAAGTAATAGAACCGGCTTCCACTTGCCACTTTTTAAAGGGCTGGGCTTTGGTGGCTGCTTTCTCGTTTGTAACTGCACCGATGGCGCCGGCTCTGGCTGAAGACGATGTGCTGCTCAAGCCGGACGTTCCAAAGATGGATACCCCCGTCGAAGCGCCCAAAAAGACGCTCAAGGGAAATATTCAGCACAGTCACAGGCAATCGGAGCCTGGGCGCAAGCCGCTGGCAACAGGTACCAATCAGTCCGGCACGCCCTTAGGCACACCCGGGATCGGCCGTTTCGGTGCGCGGCGCAATCCGATGAAAGCACAGGCGAAAAATACAACTCTTGACGCCAGCGCCATGGCCGGCATCGGTATCATCGGCGTCAAGTTCGAGATGATCATCGGGCGCCCGCCCACTATCAAGCTGGTTTTCTCGGGCACTCCCGCCTCTGAAGAGGGCATTCGCCCCAACGATGTCATTGTCGCCGTGGACGGCATTCCTACTTATGGTCTGACGAAGGAGGAAGTGTACGACCTGATCGTCGGCACTCCTCACACACCTGTCACTCTTTCATTGCAGAGAGGCGGCGATTTCTCCGTCAAACGCCTGACGCGTATGGATTTTAATGAAATTCCCGATCCGCAGGTGAAAGCGGACTATCTCAAGAGTATGTAGTCATGGTGCAAAGCAGGTCAGTCACAGGAGGCGGCGCACAGCGTTGCCCCGGCGTTTGTTTTAAGGGTGTGAAGCCTGAGAATCTGGTAAACTTTGAGGCATGCGACTCTGTTTTGATGCCACCAGATTTGGTTGCGGTTTGGACGGCGCCGTCGAGCTTGCCTCGCAGCGCGGGCTGACGGCTGTTGAGTATTCCTTTCAACCTTTTGAAGTGACCCAAAAAGCGCCCGCTCTCGACAAGGCGGAAAAGGCTTACCTGTCAGAGGTCAAGAAGGCTTGCCGCGAGACCGGTGTGGAAATCAGCTGTCTCAACCTCGACTATGCAGTCGATCCTGAAGACAAGAAAGCCGTCAAGAAGTTTTTGCAAATGGTGGCAAAACTGGCATTGGTTGCCGATGCGGCTGGTTGCTCCAGAATTTCGGTTTCTGTAAACGTGGGCTCCAACGGCTCCTGGCGCGAGTCGGTCGCCGAGCTGCTGGCCGAAGCCCAGAAGATTGCTGCCAAGAAAAAATTGCGCCTTACCTTGAGACTCTCCACGCCGCAAGAGTTTCGCGGCCATTCTCTAAAAGGCTGGCGGGCCATGGAGCCGCAGGATTGGCGTGACATTCTCTCCTCCTGTCCGGACCTGTCTTTAAGTTTTTCGCCTGCCGATTGTGTCTGGCTGGGCATCGACTATTTAAAAATTCTCTCCGGCCTGGTTGCGGCAATCGATCATGTCGAGGCTCACGACATTGAAATCAATCGAACTTTGTTGAATGACAGTGGCATGTATGGTCCTCTCTGGTGGCGCTATCGCATGCCGGGAAAAGGACAGGTAGACTGGAGTCAGTTGATTGAACTGTTGAAGTTGTACGATTTTTCCGGGACTGTCTCCATTCACCTGGATGACGAGTTTATCGGAGAAGAAGCAGAAGACCTTGATGACGCGCTGACCCGCAGCGTTAAAGTGCTGGCTCCTCTGGTTAAGGACTGATAACAGGTCGAGATGGCTCAAAAAAACAACGAGCTCAATTTCTATTTGCACACTCACTGGGACAGAGAGTGGTATCTGCCCTATGAGACCTTCCGCACACAGCTAGTAACAGTTGTTCGCAACGTTCTCGATCTGATTGAATCCGGCTCGATTCCTAACTTCCTTCTGGATGGGCAGTCGCTCGCCCTGGAAGACGCAGCTGAAATTGATCCGACAATCAAAGAGCGCCTTACCAAACAGATGGAAAGCGGCAAGCTGGGAGCCGGACCGTGGATGGTGCTTGCCGACCAGATGCTGGTCGGAGGCGAGAGCCTGATTCGCAATCTCAAGATAGGAATGAGCACCTGTGCGCATTTCGGACCTCCCGCCCGTGTCGGTTATTGCCCGGACACATTCGGTCACTCTCAGGACTTGCCGCGCATACTCAATGGTTTTGGCATTGGAAATGCCTTTGTCTGGAGAGGTGTTCCTGCCGGATTGAAGAACACAGTCTTCCAGTGGTGTAGTCCGGATGGCAGTCAGGTGAACGCGTATCATCTTTGTTTCGGCTACTACCAGACCTTGTTTCACGGTCAAGTGGATGCAAGCAAGCTGGCAGATCGCCTCAATCTCTGGGTGAATTTGGAAGGACCAAAACTGGTTCCCGTTGGCGGCGATCACTTGATGCCGCCCACGCAGTTTTCCAAAGCCGTAAAAGAAGCAGAAGGCGAGTTTTCCAAAAGAGGCGTGAAGGTAAAGTTTCTCACCCTGCCGCTCAGCGATTTTGCTTGCGCGGTGGAAAAGGCTGACCAAAATCTGCCGACGGTCAAAGGTGAGCTGCGCGACAATGCCGGAGCCTCTCAATTCGAAAGAGCCTACATGCTGCAAGGTGTGCTTTCCTCCAGGCTTTATCTGAAGCGTGCCAATCGCATACAGGAGCATCGCCTGGCCAGCATCATGGAGCCGCTGCTCACATTAATCTCGATGCAGAAAAATTCTCTGTCGTACCCGAACTGGGAACTAGAGCACGCCTGGAAGCTCCTTATCGCCAATCACCCGCATGACAGTATTTGCGGGTGCAGTGTCGATCAAGTGCATGATGAGATGGTGATTCGCACGAATCGCTTTCACCAGGCACTTGATGCCGTCGAGAAGAAAGCGGCGCAAGCGGTGTATGCAGGGGTCGAGAAGACGCAAATCGCCCGCTTTTCTCGCGCACTAAATATGGTGGCAGATCCGCGTCTCAATCCGACCCGCTTGATTGCGTACAATTTGAGCCAAGACGAAGTATCTCAGCCAGTCCGTTTTCAGTGGGCTGAAGAGATGCAGTCTCGCGACGAGGTCAAAGCGGAAGCCGCTTCAGCCAGCATGCAAATTCGCTCTTCGCCGGCACTGGCAGTGGCCGGGCTGACTGCATCCAAAGACTCCGGGCCGTTGATGCAGGAGAAAAATGCTATGCCGCTCTCGGAGAGTCTGCAAATAGTCTCCATGCGCGAGGAGTCTCAGGTTTTCACGGCGGTTGGGGAAGAGCCCGTTGAGAAGCGGATTAAGCTCTATGATGGTTGGGTTTGGGTTGATAAGCTGCCTGCTTATTCACAGCGGTCGTTCGACTGGAAAGCCATCGGAAATAGTGGCGCCAAAGGAAGCGCAGCTCCATTTGTGACCCTTGAGCCTAGAGCCGTCAGCAATGGACTTCTCAGGCTGGAAATAACCGATGCAGGCAGTCTTATCGTCGAGGCGAGACCGTCTGCAGGTAATTCAATCCGCTATGAGCTTGGGCATTCATTCAGAGATGTCGCCGACGCCGGTGACACATACAATCACGATCCTGTAGTCGCTGACGTGCCTGTTGTATCGCAAGTCCTGACCGTGTCCCAAAGGCAGCGTGGACCTCTGGTCGGCTCTCTTTCCGTGACTTATGAATTGGAGATTCCACTGCGCGTCATCGAGATGGAAAGTGAAGACGCGATACCTTTCGAAATACCTGGAGTTCCCGAACGCGCCGTTAAGTACGTTCGCTCGGTGGAACTGGTGAAGCACGAAGTGACGACCGAAATTCTTCTCAAGAAGGGCATTCCCATGGTTTTCTTCGAGACGAAGTGGAACAACCGTTCTGAAGATCACCGTCTGGAAGTTGTTTTCTCGACATCGAAGAAAGTAGAAAAAACGCTGTCCGAAAACCACTTCAGCATGGTCAAGCGCAAGCATACAGGTGCCACCGATCCGCTGCCGGTGGCTGCCGGACATGAGGCGGCGCTCGATCGCTTCCCCTGCCAGCGCTTTTTCCTGGCAGAAAAACAAGCCTTCTTCAATCAAGGCTTGCCAGAGTATGGAACTCAGGACAACAGTGTTTCCATAACCGTTTTGCGCTCTGTCTCGAAACTGTCGCGCCCCCGTCTGCGTACTCGCGGCGGCGGTGCCGGACCTTCGCTGGCTACTCCGGGTGCCAATTCGCTGGGGGAAAACATCGTCAATTATGGATGGGCACCACTGGGCGTTTTCAGAGAGCCGCAGGCATCCGACCACGATTGTCTGTCTGAAGCCTATGCTCTTGCCGACCAATATGAAGGTTCGACCTGGCTGGTTTTGTCTGGGGACGCGAAAAGCATTAAGACCGCAAAGTCCGAGCCGGCCGAGCCAGAGTCGTTCCTGAACCTGGACAACAGTGCCGTTCGTGTGCGGTCGATGCACATGGATCAGTCAGGCAAGTCGGTACTGGTTCGCCTCCTTAATGTCACCGGAGAAGCGCAGAAAGTTACCTGTTCGGTGCAGCCTCCGGTTCGCAAGGCGAGCCTGACAAAATTGGACGGCACGCTTGTTTCCAGTCTGGAGCTGACAGCCGCCCGTGGGCGAAAGGAAGCGCAAGTGTCCCTGGGCGTCAACGAATTGGCTACGCTAAAACTGGATCTTTAGTACTGAAGGCTAGATCTGGCGGATTTCGTGGAACAGTAAGCTGGAAAGGCTTCCGCTAGAATGGGCCTAATGAAGCCGAGTGCAATCGAGGATTGGAAATTGAAAGGCAGTTTTTCATCGCCCTTAAAATGGCAACCGCTCGTCCTGGCAGCGCTGAGTTTACTGATTCTCAGCCAATCGGCTTGGGCTGGACATAAGCCATGGCCGGGCTCACCGCTCACTGATGAGGCGCAAATCGAGTTGGAGCGCGCTTCCAAATACATGAAGAACAATCCCGGCAAGGCCATGCCGATGATTATGAATGCCTTGAACACTGCGACCGATATTCCCAAATGCCTGGCCATTGCAGCCTATACGGAGCGCTACGGTCACCCGATGCTGGAGGCTCGCCGGGCATGCATCTCCAAAGCGCTCACTTTCTGCCAGACGCGCGAGGACTTTCTGCAGCTAGCCATCAAAGCCAGGCAGTATGAGTGTTTTGAAGTAACCCGCCAGTCGGTAAACAATCTGGTCGGATCCTCGGATAGCGTCGATGATTTGTTGGATCTGGCTCACAAGGCGCAAGAAGTGGCTCTTAACGACGTTTCTCACCTGGCGATGGAGAAGGCATACAACAAGGCCGATTCGGTTGAGGACGCGCTGAAATTCGCTCGCGAAGCCAAGGTGCTCGGCATGGAAGACCTGTGTAGAAAGGCTGTCAAAGAGCTGATTGATGACGAGCCGGTCACGCACGACCTGTGCGTGCTTTTGCGCAGCATTGAACCTCTGGACATCAAAGATCTCAATCGCTACTTGCTGAGAAAGGCTCTGGATGAGGCGAGAACCATTACAGACATGAGAGACGTTTATGATGGCGCACGCCGTAACGCGCAAGCCGACATTATGAAACTGGCCGAGTACAAAGGCAGAAAGATGCAGATATTGGAAAAGTACAAAGCCAGCCGCGCCGAATATCAGCAGAAGGTGGACGCCTACCGTGCGCAGCAAGGACAGCTGCAGCAGCAGCAAAACCAGCAACAACAACAGCAGCAATCGCAGGGATTGCCGACCGGCTTTTAGCTGCCGCGAATTGTATTATCTGCGCAGGAAGTGAATGAGCTTTGCGTCGTTGTCGATGGTGTATTGCCAATCACCAAAGAAGGTTCTGCCCAATAGAGGATGCCCTTCTGCCATGCCTTCTATAACGGCGACGTGGTAGTTGGTGCGATCGATAGGCCCCAGGGTGATTCTGGCCATTTCAAATCCCAGCCCCCTGGTGTCACCAGCGATACCGCCATGGCGCTCTTCCTGGGCGTCATCCGGGATTTGTATTCCCAGCCTCTTGAGGTCCCCGTGGGCAAAAACAGTGCCATCAGCGCCAGTATCGAAGATGAATTTGCAAGGTTTACCATTCACCTGTCCCATGACCACCATTGAGTTGCCGATTTTTTCAAAGGGCACTGCGTTTCTGTCCGCTCCACCGCCATATCCGCCACCGCGCGCTATGGACTGCCCTCTGCGCTTTCTTGTAAAGGTAATTGAGTTGGAACCTTTGTCAATGGTGTATGTAAAGGCGTTAAAGAAGTTTTGGCCCAGAAGAGGCTCGCCATCCATTTTCTCCTGGACGCCGATTTCAACGTTCCGCTCTATGGTGCCGACTCTTACTACTGCTCTCATGTCCCATGTGTCAATGGCACCCTGGTCGCCTACACCTTGCGATTGATAAGAAGGCTTGCCGGTTGGCGTGTTTATTCCCATCTCGCGCAGGTGATTTTTGCCGAAAGCGCAACCGTCAGCGCCAGTATCGAAGAGCATCTTGATCGGCCGATTATTTACGTATGCATCGACGATCATCTGTGTAGAACTGCTTGGTTTGTAATAGATCCTGGCGGTCTCGGGAAGATTTTCTCCATCGCCGGCGCCACCGGCATACGCAGTGCCACCGCCCGTGCTACCGCTACCGCCGCCCGTAGAGCGTCCCGGTGTTCCGAAAGAGGAGAGCGCCTGCACAGCCATCCTGCCGGCCGGAGAGTTTGGATATTGTTGAGCTACTCTTTGATAAGCGCGTCTGGCTTTGTCGAAGTTGCCCGTTTGATGAAGCGAAAGAGCGTAATAGTAGAGAGTGTTCGGGTCGGTCGTCGGGCTCTGGCAGACGCCATCCAAGATTTTGACGGCTTCAGCGAATTTTCCCTTCTTGTACAGCGCCACCCCCTGAGTCGCAGTTTGTGACCAGCTCGGCAAAGCGGAGGCGAGAAAAAAGCTGCAGAGGAGCGTAACGGCGCTGTATTTGATCGTCGATGAAGCTATTTGCATGTTGATAACTCTCGGTGGCGACTTCGCGATA
>JAYRNY010000629.1:0-2129 GCA_041911975.1 bacterium
ATGCTTGATGATGCGGGTTTTGAGGACGCCGCAATTGTTGCCAGCAATGATTTGGACGAGCACATTATTAATAGTTTGAACGCGCAACACGCAAAAATAAGCGTCTGGGGCGTGGGGACAAAATTGGTAACCGCCTACGATCAGCCGGCGCTTGGCGGCGTGTACAAATTGGCCGCCGTGAGAGAGCCAGGAAAGTCCTGGAAGTATAAAGTGAAACTTTCAGAGCAAGCGATCAAGATATCCAATCCAGGCATTCAGCAGGTGCGCAGATTCGAAGACGAAGACGGCTATATCGCGGATATGATTTTCAACGTCAAAGATAAATTGCGCGATAACTGTGTCATCGTCGATCCGCTCGACATGACGCGCAGAAAGAGAATTCCTCAAGGAAGCAGCTATCACGATTTGCTTGCACCTGTATTTGAAGGCGGCAGGCAAGTATATAAAGTTCCGCCGTTGAAGGAGACAAAAAAATTCGTCAGCAAACAACTCAGGAATTTCCACTCTACCTATAAGAGAATACTCAATCCGCATCAATATCCGGTTGGCTTGGAAATCGGATTGCATGAAATGAAGACAGACCTGATCCTTCATGAAAGAGACAGCCTGCAAGCTCGTAAGGATGCCTATCAGAAGGCTCGCAAACACAAGCCTGAGTCTATTCAAGAAGATAAGCCTGTTTCCAAAAAACAAGACGTGACCATAAAGGCTGTCCTGCACCCGCAAACAAAAAAAGAGGGAACACCTGCGGTTGCACCGCTACCGGTATCACTGAAAAAATCAGCATTGATAATTGTTGATGCTCAGAAAGGTTTCGGCAGCAGCGGCGAATTGCCTGTACCAAGGGCTGAAGAGATAGTGCCCGTGGTCAACAAGTTGATAGACCAGTTCCCAATCGTAGTGGCGACTCAGGACTGGCATCCCGCCGACCATATAAGCTTTGCGATCAATCATGCAGACAAGAAGATCGGTGACACGATTAGTGCCGAAGGTTACGAGCAGCCCCTTTTCCCCATGCACTGTATTGAAAACACCAGAGGCTCGCAATTCCTGGATAATTTGAGAACCGACAAAATTCACCGTGTCTTCAAGAAAGGGTTAGATCCGGATATCGACTGTTTCAGCGGCTTTCTTGACTGTGCTGGCGGTAAAGCGACCGAAATGGAAGATTTTCTCAAAGAAGCAGGTGTCGAGCACATCTTTGTGACCGGGCTGGCAACTAACTATTGCGTTAAGGCTACGGCACTTGATGGGGTTAAACTTGGTTTTGCCGTCACCGTGATCGAAGACGCCTGCCGGGGCATCGACAGAGTCGGCTGTCGCGTCAAGACGGCAATCCAGGAACTGAAAGAAGGGGGCGTTGGTTTCGCTAACAGTTCCGATTTTAATTATCTGACGGTGAGGGGCGCCGGTAAATCCAGGAATGGGCGCGGCGGTACAGCACCGAAGACCAGGCGATAGCACCTTGTAGGCATGGTTTTTGCCTGCCGGCCAGCGGGTAATTCATAAGAACCGGGTAATTGCTTCTCAACCTCAATTTGGCAAGGCGGATCGATTTGTCCAATCTTTTGAATGAACCAGCACGGCGAGCCAACCTTCGTTGTGCTTTTGCCTATTTGATAAGTCTTTCCTTTTTGGGAGTCAACTTTCCTTTTGCCGAAGGCAAAACCGCAACAGCAAGGCCTGATTCTAGAAATGTTCAGTCAAGAAAGAGTTCAAGGCCCGAGGCAAAAAGAGAGACAAAGGCAAGACAGCCCGCAGCACCGCTCGCCGACGGCAATGTTGTAATCGACGCCATGTCCAAAGAGCTGAAACGCTCGTTTGAAAAGCTGAAGAACAAAGGGCAGGCGCCTCTGTACTATCTTTCCTACAGAGTCTGCGATACGGACTCATTTGGCTCGACAGCTTCCTTTGGAGCGATAGATAGTTTTAGCAGAAATCACAGCCGTCTTCTGGACATCGAAGCAAGAGTGGGCAGTCCAAAGCTAGACAGCACCCACAAAATACGCAGTGACCACTTTGAAGGAGATATGTTCGCGCGCGGCGGCTCAGTCGAATTTTCAATCGACAATGACGCCGATGCCATTGCTTGCGGTCTCTGGTATATGACGGACAAAGCCTTCAAAGAC
>JAYRNY010000630.1:0-2721 GCA_041911975.1 bacterium
AAAAGAAAGCCTTCGCATTCTCTGCACCCCGTGCAATGAGTACCTATCTATAGATCCGCTGTATCTTTCCGCTACCGCCAACTCCGGCGTCAGCGGTCTGAGCGCAAATCCATCGACCAATCCCGGCAAAACAGCGATCTTATTCTCTGGCTTCGCGCGGTCCCGCAGAAGAAGATTGCCATTGCTTTCCAGCGCTACGAGGACATCTCCATTGGCACAGGTTTCCGCGTCCTTTATTAATCCGGGGCGGCAAAGCACCACATTCTCAACTTGTTTTCCCGTAGCCGCGTCATTTGTGTGTTGCATAGTTACATCCTCATAAAGCGTGCGAAATCGACCGCTTTGCGCAGATGCGCAAGCAGCCTCGACGTCACCGGTAGTGGCACGGACCGACAATGCAAAACTCTGAGGCGCCTATAAAAAGAAAAACTGACTTACCTGTCTCACTCAAGGTGAGGCATGAAAGTCAGCTTCGTTAGTGCTTTGGCGTATGCTACAGGGTTTGGCGGTTGTGTCCGATGCGAAAATAGTCGTCGAATTCATCCCGACCCTACCGTTGCCGAGGAGCGAACGCGAACAATTTATTGCTGCCGAGAAAAACGCGCGGCACATCGCGGATTGGCTCATGTACAGCGCATTTGCAGCAATTTTGGGAAACGATTTCCTGGCAGCGTTTCCAAATGATTGTGGTCGAGTTACGAAAACAATCGACTATGTACTATTGATCGCACCTTGCGCACCAACACGTAAAAACACGACACGCATGCAAAATGAGAGACTTTGCAAGCTAGCGCAAGGAGGTGCAAAGTGCGCAAAACACAATGCGTAATTGCCGCGATGTTCGCTAAAAATGAGCAGGTCTGCCAACTATCGCAATCAGCCAAGCGTGGGGGCGCGTTGCAAGCGCTCACATTTTTGAGCGCATGCAATGCGCCGCTACAATCTCTAAATTCAGCGACTGTTCAATTCCACATTACGCAGAGAATTGGAAAATTATATTCTTTCTGCAACCAATGTTGTCGTCCTTGCAACAATGATGCCGGCGAGCCGCCGGCGCTCCCAGGAAGAATGCATCAAAGGTACTCACACTCGCTGTAGGGGCGGCAATCCCAAGCCGCAACCCCTGAACTTGTAGGGGCGGCTTACATGCCGCCCGCACGCTAGTTGCTATTTTTTACAGAAGGAGTAACGTATGCCAGTTATTACGACAGACATGGAAGTCGCCGCCGCGCGCATTCGCACCGTCCCGCTTCGCTACAGGCACTTTCGCCAGTCCGTTTGGCAGAATTACACAGACGTCGGCAGCCGCGCACTGGCTTGCGGCGAAACAGATCTCGCGCACCGGATGTTCAGCGAAGCATTGATAGAAGCTCGCAAAGAATACTCGCTCGATTACCGCCTGGCTGTAAGTTTCGCCCATGTCGGGCACAGCCTGCTATCGCAAGGCAACTTCTCGCAAGCTGCAAACACATACTTGCGCGCGCTTTCAATTGCAAGAAATGTCGGCAATATTCCGAAGACTTTCGAGATCATGCTTTTGGAAATACTGGGCGACATCCGCCTCAGCCAGGGACAATTGCGGCTGGCAAAACGGCATTTCATCCGAGCAATCAGCCTGCGCGAGGAGTTTGTTTCTGGAGAATTAGAGCCCCTCGCAAAAGCATTGCTGAAGCTCGCAAGCGTTTTCTCGAAAATGGGTGACACCGATCAAGCCATTGCCCTGTACGAAAAAAGTAAGGCATTGCGATAGAACCAACCTACACTTTTGGTCCGGGTGGTCCGTCTGCGCCAAATACGGCAAGCTCCTCCAAAAGGTTTTTCAAACTGAATTGCGGCTCGTAGTTCAAGAGTCTGCGTGTATCGCTGATATCCAGCCGCTTCGGTTTGTGTGACGGATCGAGTCCATGTTCGCGAACGATGTCGAAATAGTCGGCATAGTATTTCTTAAACGTACTGCCGGCGCCCTCTTTATCCCAGGTTTCCAAATCCTTCTCACTGTATTCATAGGCGCCGTCCACAGTTAAGAACATCGGCTCCGCCAACTTATTGTCAACAGCAAGAAACTCGACAGCCCGCATCACAGCCTGCGCCACGTCATCGATATGCACGGCGCCGCCCCAAAACCATTTAGCCCATTCGATGTAGGAAGAGTAAATTGTCCTGTTCCAGTGCGGAATAAACGCACGCGGTCGCAGTGTCAAAATACTCATTCCATGCCGTGCAGAATAAGCACGTACCATCTCCTCGCACAAAACTTTGGTGTGTCCGTAAATGCCGAATCGCTCGTCGATGCTCGTGCTCGAAATGAAAATTACCTTGTCGATACCGGCATCAGCAGCGGCTTGAAACAGATTGAATGTGCCGGTGACATTCAGATCCCAGAAGTCGTATGCGTTCTTTTCCTTGCGAAATTCATGCACTCCGTGCCATGCAGCTATGTGCACTATCATTCCGGCTCCAGGCAACGCCGCCTTCAGCGCATCTCTATCGATGATCGATGCTTTGACAAATTCCACACCACTTTGCGGCGGTCGCACATCAAGAACGACCGGAGTGTCGCCTCTTTCCACCAACAGAGGGCAAAGTATTCGCCCCAGATCGCCGGAGCCGCCCGTCAGAATCACTCTCATTCGTTTCCCTTTCATGCCGCCACTCCCCGAACTGCAAGGGAGGCATTCACGCTGCCCTGACTGCATGGCGGCTTATCGCCGCCTCCTCCTC
>JAYRNY010000631.1:0-9407 GCA_041911975.1 bacterium
CTTTTCGATGTGCGCAAGAAATTCGCAAGGGGCCGGATCGAGCGTCTTATCAGACCTTCAGATGACAGAGCCGAGCCTCCCTGCAAGCTTTTCAAAGTTTGCGGAGGCTGCCAGTGGCAACATATTGCCTATGAAAAGCAGACCCAGCACAAGACAAGCATAGTCAAACAAGCAGTTTCGCATATCGGTGGATTGAGCGAATCAGTTGTCGAGCCCTGTATTGGTGCTGAAGATCCGTTGTATTACAGAAACAAGGTGCAGTTTCCAGTGCGTAATCCTAAGGACTCAAATCGAGTCCTGGCCGGGTATTACAAGCAGGACTCTCATGAGCTTGTGAACATCAAGCACTGCCCTGTGCAGTCCGCGGAGTTGGACTTCATGCTGGAAACGGTGAAGGAAGTGCTTGAGGAATATGAGTATTCCGCTTATGACGAAAAGACTCGAAAGGGTCTGGTGCGGCATCTTCACGCCCGCCAGAGCCGTGCAGATGGCAGCATACTGCTGACCTTCGTCTTGAACTGCACAGGTGAAACCGAGCCGGATACGCTCGAGGAGCTGGCTGAGCTGGTTATGGTACGAGATGAAAAAATCGTCGGGGTGGCGGTCAACTACAACGATCGCCCGGGAAATCGCATTCTGGGCGATGTTACGAGAATCGTGTCCGGCCGTGAAACAATAAATGAGGTTTTGAAAACCAGTGACAAAAGGCTGCCTGCCCAGTTGCAATCAGGCTTGTCATTCAAACTGTCGCCGACGAGTTTTTTCCAGGTCAACACAGAGCAGGCGGCAAAACTACTGGAAGTGGTCTATTTGCAGGCTTATGGGCATCTGCCCGCCGGCGAAAAGCTGGACCTTGTTGTTGATGCTTATGCCGGTGTCGGCGCCATCTCGCTCTGGCTGGCCGGCGGCTGCCACCGACTAATAGCTGTGGAAGACTATGGGCAAGCTGTTATGGACGGGCGCATCAATGCGGAAAACAATCAGATAAGCAATGTTGAATTTGTGGAAGGCGACGTGGCTGGCGCCCTGCCGGCGATGGCGGATTTAGGCGAGAAGGTTGACCTGGTCGTGCTCGACCCGCCGCGTAAGGGCGTCAGCCCTGAAGTAATCAAAGCGCTGCTTGATCTGGCTCCGCCAAGAATTGTCTATGTGAGCTGTAATCCTTCCACATTGGCGCGCGACCTCAAATATCTGGCACTGGGCGTGGCGCCTGTGCCGGCTAATGTGTCCAATAATGAATCAGACGAAAACGCCACGGACAGCGACAACCACGTGCCCGAGCCCCTGCCGGCAATTTCACACGAAGGCAAGCATGGCAAATATGGGTATAAAACAGTGCGGATTCAACCGATCGACCTGTTTCCACAGACCTATCACGTCGAATCCGTGGCAACTCTGGAAAGGGTGTTACTGAATGGTTCTCTCTAGCATCTGGAAGCGTCCGGACGGCTCACGCGAGCCGCTGCCGCCCAATCTTGTCCTTGTCCACAGGAAAGACATATCTCCTCATGCCGTGCAAGAAATTTGCGCTTCGGTGGGCTGGAGCAAGCGAGAACCGGAGCTTATTGCCAAAGCCCTGGAAAATAGTCTGGCTGTGGTTTCGGTCTGGGATGGGGAGCTTCTGATTGCCTTTGCTCGCGCCACTGGTGACAAGGTATTTAACGCCACTGTCTGGGATGTCGTAGTTAGACCGTCATATCAGAGACGGGGTCTGGGCTTGCTCGTCATGAATGAGCTTTTGAAGGAACTAGATACCTACCCGATCCCGCTTGTCACTCTTTATGCCGACCCGGGAACAGATGGGTTTTACAAGCGATTTGGGTTCTCTTGCGACCCGTCAGGCGTCCGGGGCATGTTCCGCGAGCGTTTTTGATTTTTGTAGAGCCAGGTTTGCCTTTCGGGGATCTCTTGGCAGCCTTTGATTTGGCTCGGTCTTCTTAACGGAAGTTTGAAACTTCTGTGTAGGCTGACTATTTCCCGCTATGGACGTGGTAAAGTCATTGACTGCTTGCTTACACACGCGCCGAATCTGGCGGGTTTCATTTGTTTGGGGGATTTGGATCTCATGAAGGTCATTTTGCAGCAAAACGTTCCGAAGCTTGGCAAAGCCGGTGACATCGTCGAGGCTTCCAACGGATATTTCCGCAACTTCCTGCAGCCGCGCTCCCTTGCCGTTCTCGCCACCCCTGGTGCCATGAAGAAACGGGAAGAAGATGTCGAAGTGCTGCGCAAGAAGGCAGAAAAAGCACATCAAGAAGCCCTTGGACTCTGCCAGAAGATTACTGACCACGGTCTTGTCCGCATCGGCGCTAAAGCTGGTGAAGGCGGTAAACTCTACGGCAAAATCACTAACAAAGAAGTGGCGGCTGCCATTCAAAAAGCCTGTGGAATCGAAGTTGACAAGCGTCTTATTAAACTTCTTGATGATATTGGCGCGCTCGGCACCTACAGAGCTGTTGTCAAACTGGCAACTGATGCTCAAGCCGAGATCAATGTAGAGGTAGTCATGGAAGGTATGGAAGACAAGGTCTCCAAGCCTGTTAAACCGGTAGCCGATGCAGAACCGGTCGAAGAAGAAGGCGAATTGGCAGTAGCCGAGTAGCTTTAGAAATTGCAGAAATTTGATAGCTCCGCCCCGGCGGAGCTATTTTTTCACCATCATTGGTGGCATATCGATAGATTCTCTTGGCAGCTGCTCTCAATGGTGCGCCGATTGGGCGCGGACTGGGCGCATAAATGAATGGCGCGCTAAAATGTGTTTTAGCTAGCTGCTATTTGAACGGGTGGATTTTGTGATCAATACATTATTGACTAGAGCAAGTAAGTCTTCGGTCACTTGTGTAGCACGTTTGGCCTGTTTGGCGGCCTTCAGCTTGGCGGTGAGTCCGGCTCTGGCTGCACCTACACCGACTCAACTGGTGGAAGCCATAACGAGCGCGAAAGTCTTGCCGCCTTCCGTGGCCATGAATGCCCGCTATTCGATGGGTGAAGTGCAGATCTATATGTACAGGTCGAGCAGGGTGCCCGACGGTGATTTGAAGATCGACTCGGTGCTTGTCACCAAGGCATTGCGCGATAAATTCGGCGATGACATCAAATCAGTGCAGCTCAATTTTTATGACAAGGACAACAAAGTCAACATCAGGCAATGCACGGTTAACCAAACTCACGTCAACAGTTTTGCCAGCAAGCAAATTTCTCAACAGCAACTACTCGACATGCTCACTATTGCAAGAATGAGCGCGACCGGCTCCGGCAGCGGTTCGTCCGCTATGAGTGCCTCAAAACAAGCAATCTTGAACGCCTCTTGCGTAGACGGCTATGAAAAGAGAAAACGTGAGATGACTCTTTTGAAGATCAAAGAACTGGTTGAAAAAGACGGCGATTATACGAAGATCTGGCAGATGTTCACGCAAATGGAAAATATGGTTCGCGCCGGGACAGTCGACAATGTTCCTCCGTTGTACAACGACATCGAGTCGCAGATCTTGGTGGAAGATGCAAAATGCAGACAAAAGGCGAACTCGGCTATGCAAGCCTCGGAAAGCCGCCGGCTGGCTGCTCAGACTCAGGCCAGTATGCTTTCCTATAATCCGCCCTGGGGGTTCGGATTATGGCGGCGCACAGCAATTTGGAATCAAATCAAGCGCTTGAGTGAAAGAGGTAATGACGTCAGTTCTTATCTCGTGCAACTGAAAGACACTGTGGACAGACCCCTTAGCCAAAATAACACCGAAGCTGTAAAAGCAGGTGTCGTAAGGCTCGAACAGCAGCTCGGTCTGCCTGGTTCGTACAACTGGTAGTGACTGGCTGATGCAAGTTCTATGTGCGCCTAACTTTTTCGGAGTCTGAAACTGGCTAGCGTTCCTATACTCAAGGTCACTAATTTGAGCCGGAAGATGGGTGGACAGCCTGTTCTGGATTCGATCAATCTTCAGGTGGAAAGAGGAAAAATTGTCGGCATAATCGGCCCCAATGGTGCAGGCAAGACCACTCTTATGGAATGCATTTCCGGTTTGCAGCCTCATCAAGGTAAAGTTGAAATCGAAGGGGCGGCTATGGGTGCCAATGCCAGGCATCGCCATGTTTTTTACCAGCCCGATCAGGTTTTGCCTTATCCCGATCATGGTGTCTATCCTACGCTCACTTTTTTCCAGTCGATGATGGCAGTGCCAAAGGCAAGGCTGGACGAGATAATCGATCGTTTGAAACTCGAGTCTGTTCTATACAAGGCGGTCAAAGAACTGTCACGCGGCTATCAAAAGCGACTGCTTATCTCTATAGCACTTTTGTCGCCGGTGCCTGTTTTGTTGCTTGATGAGCCTTTCGAGGGGTTGGATATAAAGCAAACCAAGGAAGTGGTTGCCATCCTCAAAGAGGAAAAGGAAAAAGGAAAAACCCTTGTTCTTTCCATTCACCAGATAGCCGATGCAGAAAGAATTGCCGATCAATTCCTTCTTCTTTCACAAGGAAAACTTCTTGGCTTCGGTGCGCTCGATGATTTGAAGCAACAATCAGGACTGGTTAATGGAAATTTGGAGGATATCTTCGTCGCCCTTACATGAGCAATCTTAGTGTCCCGATGCTGAATGCCCTGTTTCTCAAGGAATTGAGAGAGCTCGTGGCGACGAGATCTTTCTGGGTGATGCTTTTGGTGCTTTGCCCGCTTGTTGGCTTCAGCTTCATTGAAGCTGTTTTTCTGTACGGGCATGCCGGTGAATCCATCATGGGAGATCAAATTCTCATGGCTCGCCTCAGCCCATTAGATGGCATCGTGGTGCCTACTTTTAGCGCGCTCTATTTGAGCGAAGTATTTCTCTTCCCGTTTGTTGCCATTCGTCTTTTGGGCGTGGAAAAACAATTCGGTTCGATCAAATTGATCTCGCAAATTTGCCCATCAATAGCCGTTTGCCTGCTCGTGAAAATCTTAATTGCGCTTCTAGCGTTTGTTGTTTCATTGACCCCGGCTCTTGCCGCTTTGGCTGTTTGGCACCAGCTGGGCGGATATTTATACATGCCTGAAGTCTGTAATCTATTGCTTGGTCACTGTCTTTTTGCTCTGCTCATTGCATCCATTGCCTTTCTTGCCGTATCTGTTACAGATTCACCGCAAACAGCAGCCATTGTCACTCTAGCGTTTACAATTTCATCCTGGGTGCTGGAGTTTGCCGGGCAGAATCAGAGCACGTTAAGTGCAGTCAGCTTCTTGTCCATGACCGCCCATCTGCGTGCGTTCGAGTCCGGCATTTTCAGCTTGCAAACTCTGCTAGGCTTTCTCATTGGTTCATCGGCATTTATTGCGTTAAGTGCAATATGGCTACGATCGTCCGACTTTACGTCTCGAAAGTTCAAGAATGCTGGCATGCTGAGCGCCATCGTGCTGGTTGCCTCATTGGCTGCATCTCAGGCCTTTTATTTTCACGACTTTAGTGAAAATCGCGAGAATTCTTTCCATCCCGATAACGAAGCCGCTCTAAGACAGCTCACCTATCCACTATCCATCACCATTCACTTGAGTCCCGATGATTCTATCGCGGTGGACTTTGACCGAATGTTTTTGTGCAAATTGAAGCGCGTGGTTCGCAATCTCACTATTAAGTATGTCCTGCCAAAAGACCCGGGACCGAACGGACAAGAAGATCCAAATTATGGACTCGTTTCTTACGATTACAGGGGCGCACGCATTGATAGTCATGATGTCGGACCTCGCCGCGCCCTGGATGTCCTACACTTCATGACAGGAGCTCGTCTGGAGGGAGAAAGTGATTCTCCGTATCCTGGTCATCCCCTCAAGACTGACGCTAGTAATTACCGGATTCTTTTTTATGTGATTATGCCTGTTCTTATAATTATCATTTGGCTTGGCTCACAAAGGTTTCTCAGACCAAGAAAGGGTAGCGCAACTCATGTCGAAAGATAGAAGAAAAAGTATTTTCGATGCAAAAGTGTTGATTATGACACTGCTTATGGTGTCAGGTGCAACAGCGTTTTTTCAAGGGAAAGTAAGCAGTTGCCTTGCTGCTACGAGTAATACGGGAAAGGAGTTCAGCGAAAATTTCGACAAAGAAAAGGTGGGGCAGGAGCCGAAAAATTTTGCGTCCATGGTGGGCGACTGGTATATAAGCGAAGATAAAGGCAATCGTATATATTCCGTGGACGGCAGGAAATGGTCGAAAGGAAAAGTAGCTGCAGGTGTTGCCGATAAATCAAGAGCTATTTACGGTGTTCGCTATGCCGAATTTCTCGACCGAGTCCAGGCATTTGCATATTACCCATTGACTGTATACAAGCCGGTGGATAGCTTTAAGGGCGGCGAGATCTCTTTTCGTTTCAAGGGCATGGCAGGAAGAATAGATCAATGCGCGGGCATAGCGTTTAACATTAAGCCCAACGGTGATTACTTGATTCTTAGAGCCAATTGCCTGGAGAACAACATTGTGCTCTGGAAATACGTTCAGGGCAAGCGCGATCCGGTTAAATGGGTGTACAAGATCATCACTCCACCCGGGCAATGGTTCACCTTTGGCATGAAGGTCCAGGGCAGAAAAATTCTTGGTAGTTTGAACGGCAGGCAAGTCTTTGAATTTGAAAATCCCGAGCCGATCGATGGCAAAATAGGCCTCTGGTCGAAATCGGATAGCGTAGTCTATTTCGATGATTTTGCGGTCAAGAAAGAATGAGCAAGAATGGGCGAACCCGCAGGAATTTGATCCTTTTTTCGACAGCACTCGCCTTTTGCGCTGCGGTGGACTCGTCCTGCACAAAACCCAAACCGACGCAACCGACTACCTCCATTGTTGTCGCGCCTCCTGATGTGAAGATCGAACGTGTAAAGGTCGGGGCGGACAAGGAGGGGAAAATCGATCCGGCCAGTCATGAGATAGCACATACGGACTGGATGTTCAGTATCAAGCCAGAGCTCGATTTTTCCATAAAGGATGAGAAGCAAGATAAGCGAGGCTATCATCTTATCCTGGAAGTCACAGGCGTGAAGCTCAATTTGGCATTGCCCATCAAAATGACTGTGTCGCAAAAGGCACCGCAGTCCGTTCTCGATCATGAAAATGGGCACGTGGAGATTTGCCGGCGCGCTTATGCCAATGCGCGCGAGTATGCCCTTGATGCGGTAAACAAGGCGCTCGGCAAGCGATTCGATGGTTTTGGAAGCGATCGCAAGCTGGCTCTGAGCAATGCATTAGAAATGGCAGCTCAGGAAATCGCTAGTTCATATAGAACGAAGACAGCAGCGGTGGCTGAAAATGTTTCTTCAATCTACGATCAGCTTTGCGAGAAAGAAGATCGAGACAAGCTCGTAGAAAAAACAGTAGAAGAGGCTTTTGTGGCGGTGAGAAAAGAAGAAGAGAAACTGGAGCAAAGCAGAGTAGAGTCGAAAGCTGGCAAAAATACACTACAAAGCTCAAACCGAACGAAAGAGCAAACAAGTAAGAAGCATCCATAGACAGCGAAAGAGCCAGGTACGCCTGGCTCTTTTACCGTCCCGAGTTGGGGGATCATCGTTGTGCGTTTGGTGAGTTAAGCTCCTATTTCTTGACGATGCCTTCTACTGTTGGGGTAGCGACGTTGGCTAGCTCGACTCGGAAGCGCACTGTCACTGCTGCTCCGTTTTGCAGATACTGCTGAGGCATGATTCCACCGGCAGGCGCAATCTTCGTGTACGGGTAATTGACTGCTCCCAGACCTGGTTCTGCAAAGTCATTGAGCTGATAAACCGGCGCTGGTGTCGTCGCTATGGTGCCGCCGCCCTTGTGTCTGGCTCCGGAGCCTATCACTCCGAATTCTCCCAGTTTGACGGTGCCGTCATTGCCTTTCATGGCAATTGCGGAATCCGGCAGAGCTTGAGGCAAGCAAGCGATCCATTTTTCACCTGCAACAGACGCTAACGGGCTGCCTGGTGGCAGAGGCAGAGGTTGTCCGGCGTGCTGTCCGCCGAAGACTTCGCCCCATTTGCGGCATTCATCTTTCATGTAGAGCGCCCAGGGGGCAGCCTTGCCTGAGGGCGCCGTGGCGTCGACCTCGTCCATAGCGTCTCCGCACTCCATGTACAACTGGTTTTCCGCACACGCGATGTAGGGTTCCTTGACCGCGCCAGCAGTGTTGCAGGAGATGACACCATTGTTGATCTGCCACTTGTACATCACGTTAGGCAGGAATTTTCCTCCAGGGATTCCAGCTCCGTTCACAAAGCTGACAACAGAATTGATGTCGACATTGTGTCCGCCCTGTCTCAACCAGTCGTAGAGTGCCGCTGCCAGACCGTTTGCCGGCTGCTGGCTGGAGGAGCCCAGTGACGTATCAGGAACTAGCATGCCAGCGCTGCCTGGTCCGTTATAGTCACCACCTTTGGGAGTCATCAAATCGGCAGGGTTCTTCCCACCATTGAGTTGGGCTTGGTTAAGCCAGTCAGCTGGTCTTTCGATTGAGCTGGGAACTTGCCCGTCTACACCCGGATCGGAAATGAGCAAACCAGGAGCCGGCCTCGGGTCAGGAATGCAAGCGGGTTGAGCGCAGGCGAGCGAGTGGACGATGCGGGCTGGTTTTGTCGTGTTGCCATTTTCGTAGAATTTCGTATCTGCTTCAGCCATCACGATAGCCGGAATAGCATAAGGAAGTCCAAGGGTGGTCTTGAATTTCTTCGAGTCGACCAACTTGATTGAATTGCCTGCTGCTGTGAAGACGAAATTCTTGCTGTTATAGGGATAGTTGGTGTAGGACATGTACTTGCCGTTTTGAGTCTGTGCGCCGCCCAGAGCTGCTTTGCTGCTGGGGGTGGGAATCGCAACGGTGGTCTCGCTACCGTCTTGCAGGCAGCCGATCGTGAGTTTGAGCGATCCGTTTACATACGCAGAGCCACCTGTCTGTCTGATGGCGTTTTGCTTGTAAGCGTTTTCTGCATCGGTGTAAGGAGTTACCAGATTGCCATTGATGTCCTTGGCATTCGGGTCGCCGGCCGGCAGGAGCGAGTTGGTCAACAATGTAGCCAATTTGTCCTTGGCTGTCATTGCCGCTGTGTAGTCCTGGTCTGCCAACATCTTCCAGGTGTTCATGGAAATTGGATTACCAGTAGCAGAGGCTACCTGATCGGCAAGGATCATATCTAAGCGGATCGTAGCCAAAATTGTGTTGATACTGTACACGGGCTGGTAGATTCCGTCTGGAGCCTTGGTCATCGAGCCTGTAGGCGCATAGTCCGACAAGCTTACCCAGCCGAAGTGATCGTCTTGAAGGACGATACGTCCGAGATCTTTAGCAGCTGCAAGTGATGCAGCTTCGATGGCAGTTTTCTGTTCCTGATTGCCGCCTAATAGCCTGGTGTAGGCTAGAGCGAACAGGAGCAGTGCCACCAGCAAACCGGCACCGATCGCGCCTACCAGCGCAATCATGTTGCC
>JAYRNY010000632.1:0-5734 GCA_041911975.1 bacterium
CGCCGCGCTCGATAAAGTTTCCACCGGCGTTGATATTGTTGTGCTGGAGCGCATAGCGAACATCGGGAATAGTTACGCCGTAGCCTTTGAGCACATGCGGATCGACAAGCACCTGATATTGCTTTACGAAGCCCCCGTAGCTGACCACGTTGCCGACGCCCTGCACGGATTTCAATCGGCGCGCCACCTGCCAGTCTTGAATGGTGCGCAGCTCGATCATGTCGTGGCGATCGGATACGAGGTAATAGTTGAAGACGTTACTAAAAGTAGAAACAACCGGTCCCAGGTGCGGCGTAGGCGCCCATGCCGGCAGCTCGATCTGGCTCAAACGCTGCTGGACGAGATTGCGCGCCCAATAGACATCGGTGTCGTCCTCAAAAATGACCGTCACAACCGACAAACCAAAACTCGAGTTAGAGCGGATTTTCGTGACTTTCGGCAAACCGTTGAGCCCGTTCTCGATTGGAAAAGTAATCAGGCTTTCCACTTCTTCAGTCGCCAGCGTCTCGCAATCGGAAATGATTTGCACTTGAACATTGCTCACATCCGGAAACGAATCGATAGGAAGATTGAGAGTGCACCAGACTCCAAAAATAGCCATGCCGACAAACGCAGCAATGGTGAGGAGGCGCTCCCGCATGGCAAAAGTAATGATCTTTTCGATCATCTAACGAGTTTCCTGCCCCCTTTAAAACTTCAGCGCCAAACGCATATGCATGTGTGAATCAGTGCTTGTAGGTCAACTCCGTGCGCAGCATCAGGCTACCCTGTGTGACCACATCTTCACCAGGCTCCAGACCGGAGACGACTTCGACATATTTTTCCGCATCAACCCCTGTCTTTATGTGCCGCTCTTCATAACCTTCCGGCTTTTTGACAAAGACGACCGGCTTGCCGTCAAGCTCCTGAATGGCTGACTTCGGGCAGGCGAGAAGTTCGCGCGCAGCACCCTCCAGATCTATTTCGGCAAACATCTGCAGTTTGAATTTGCGATCTTTATTGGGCAAGCGAGCGCGCACCGATATCGTACGAGTCTCCGGATTGACGTGCTCGCTGATAAAACTGACCGTCGCGTAAAAAACCTCATTGGGGTAGCTCGCCACATTCACTTTCACTTTGCCGCCCAGCCTGACCCGCGAAATATCCACCTCGGGCAGGTCTGCTTTTACGGCCACTGAGGTGAGATCCGTCACTTTGAAAATGCTCTTGTCCGGATGGACCAGTTCGCCCACTGCCAGATCGTGATGGCTGACCACGCCGTTTACCGGAGCGACAATACGCACAAGACCACTGATGCGACCAGTACTGATCACGCCGTTCAGAATGCTCGGGTCGGCACCCAGGAAGTCCAGCCGCTGCTTGAGAGTGTTGTAGTGCTGCCTTTCTTTTGCGGTTTCGGCTTCCGCCAATTGCAAGTCTTTGCGAAGCATTGCCTTGTTTTTGAACAAGTTTTTTTCGCGCTCATGAGCAATGCGAGCTTCCTCGTAGTTTGCATTAGCCGTGGCAGAAGCTGCTTTGGCAGCAAGAAAGTCTTTTTGCGCCGATATCTTTTCTTTGTATAAACCTTCCTGGCGTTTGAATTCAGTCTCAGCCAGTTCTTTCTGAACTTTGGCCGAGTTAAATGCTGTTTGCGCCTCAATAAGCGATTTGGGTCGAATGAGCAGCTCGTTGTAGATCAATTTCTCGCGGTCTTCGTGAGCCTGGGCGATATTGAGCTTTGCCTTCGCTTCGATCATCTCCGCCTGCAGGTCGGAAATCTCCTGACTGTCCAGCACAGCCATAACCTGCCCGCGTTGAACTTCTTGACCGGGCGAAACTCGTATCTCTTTGACACGACCGTTTATCCGGCTTGTGACATCCACTTCCTTGCCGAGATCAGGTTCGATCTTTCCAGTCACGTGCATTGGAATTGTCAGTGACCTTTTCTCAATGACCTCATGTTGGATATCTATTTGCTGTGCGACTTTCTCACTAACTTTTATTAATTTGGGACCGCTCGCGACCGCGTGATTCGATAGGGATGCATCCGCAGAATCACTCTTGGTGCCGCACGCCGAAAGACTGGCGACAGCTATAACGGTCAAAAAAACGCTGGCGAGGAAAAACCAGGGCCGAGATACACCTTGAATCGTACCTTCACGAGGCGTATTTATGAGGTGTTGTCTGCACATTAGAGTCTCCATCTTTATGAGCATACACTATCAAAGAAGTAGACTAGATGCACACTCCGTGAAGCGCACTTATTACTAATCCTACGAATAGCGCGCATTGCATGCGCTCATCCGGCAAACCCGACAAACCAGTGTTCCGACTGCTTACAAACGAAGATTCCGAGCCGTTCTTGCCCCATGATGACAAAGGAGATATCTCCAAGCAGGGGATACGCGGAGCACTCTTCTGGTTGTTCGCCATTGCCCTCTTACTTCGGCTCTGGTTCTGCTTCTTCCACAGTCATGTCAACGCATATGCAGGCTTTGATGCGGTTGGATATATAAATGCTGCTAAGGCGATTTTCGAACTTAACACTCTTCCTGCAAGCTTCGCGAAAGACTGCCTGCAGACCCTTAGGGGAAGTGCGTCTGCCGCAGTAGTGACGGACGTGCACAATAAACTGACAATGCTGGAGCCCTTAATGATCTCCGGCCCTTCGTATCCAATTTTTCTCGTTCTGTCAACCGTCCTCACTAATTCGCCTTACAATCCCACCGACTGGGTGAAGCCGGTCGCTGCGCAATGCATGATCTCGGCAGTTACCGTCGTATTCATCACAGCGATTGCCCGGCAGCTCTTCGACCGCAAAACTGGCGTCCTTGCCGGAGCAATGGCGGCCCTTTATCCGCCCTTCATTATCAATTGCGGGCGCGGCTGCACCGAGACTTTTGCTACCTTCCTGCTCTGCCTGTTCTCCTACGGCTTTCTCCATCTCGCTCAGTCCAACTCTCGCGCCGAAGCCGGCAAGAGCTCGCCAAAACGCGAGCTGGCGCAGTTAATCATTGCCGCTATTTTCCTTGGTGCTCTGGCTGCCTGCCTGGAATTGGCGCGCACAATTCTGCTTTTGCTGACGGCTCTTGCAGTGGCTATGATTGTCATCAGACTGAAAGGCAAAATGCGAGTTGCCGCAATTGCCTCATTCTTTGTCGGTTTCGCTCTAATCATCGTGCCTTGGTTTGCCGCCCAAAAACTGATCGTCGGGCGCACCAGCCTGGTGATCGACCGCGTCAGCCGCCTCAACTATGGACTGGGCAATCAGGCGGAAACTCAAGGGTGGGCAGGATTTCCCCTTCAATTCAAGCCGATCATGGATCGCTCGATAAATGTGCAGACGATCGAATATCTATCCAAAGATCCAGCCGGCTACGTCTGGCTCTTGCAGGACAAATTGCCCAGATTGCTCAAATGCGGCTGGAACGATTTCAAAACCTGGCTCGGGCTTCTGTCACCGCCTGCTCAGGACGTATTGCATCAGTTCGTTATCGCCTTTGCTGTTGCCGGCATCATTCTTTGCCTGGACGGCTGCGAGGAAGGAACATATAAATGGCGCAGCCGGGTAACAGGGGTTCTCTACTTTCTGATTGTTCTTGCCGTTCACCTGCCCTATCTCGCGTTCGTCACGGTAGGGCGCTACAACTTGACCGCCATGCCGTTTCTCATAGTATTCAGCGCCTGGGGCTTACGCAGGCTTCGACAGTTGGGCAACTGGAATGCCGGATCATCAGATGTTCTTGAGCTTGCCTATCCGTCCATCTACTTGCTCTTTGCCATTTTCGTCCTTTCCGATCCGACCACCATGCTCGTCAACGCATTCGGCGAGCGCGGAGCAGCCGAAATCGGCATCATGACGACAATCGGGCTCAAGTCTATTTTGTTCTTCTTCGTGGTCGGCCTGACATACGCTCTCATCAACAAGACTCAACGCGGATTCTACTCACGCTCATTGACCAATTTGATTCTGACCGGACTGGCAATATTGTCCTTCTCCGCAGTCTGTCTGCCGGTGCGCGCGCACGGACGCTGGTACGAGAGACCGGATACTTTCACAAAGCAGGGCGACGGTATCACTTTCGAGCTCTTTGCACCGCCGGCAGTGGCAAAGCAAGCACGGGAGGGCAACGCTTATCTAATGGTCGATGCCGAAAATCTGGACAGCCTGACCAATGGTCTTTCCATTTCCATCGACGGCAAAACTTTGACTGGTCCTTACATTCCAGGGCTGTCTCTGCTCGACGATCAAAATCACTTCGAGCGGCGCGGCAACCAGCTCACCCGCGTGGTTGAATGCTTGTTCGAAAGCTTCTCCAACGTTATCGGGGTGGGCAACAATGACATTCGCCAGTGGTTCTTGATCGCCATTCCACCTGATTCGGGACCTTCCCTGATGGCAGGCTCGGGTGCCGATGAGCAAAACAAAAATTCCATGCGCATCACAATCAAGAGAACAGAGCCCGGCCGCACACGGTTGTTCAAAGCATTGACACGCGACGACGGCGAGCTGACCGTGCCCGAATGGCTGTATTACTCCTGGGACAAAGCATTCTACGGTGTAGAGCGGCGCGGCGGCGTCTGCGACCCGCGCACAGACCGCAAAATAGACGCGCATAAAGGAGACTCCGGTCACTTTGTTCGCTTGCTGGTGCCCGCCCCTGCTCTATCAAAAACAAAGCCGTTCACCACACTTACTTTCATGGAAGCGCACGAGATAGATGTGGTTCCAAACAAGTCCCTTACAAATCAGACTTATAAAACATTGACACTGAGCCCACTTCCAGACTATTCGGACAACGACATGTGGCTCTTGAGAGTGTCCGGACGCTACAAGACGGTGGGCAAACTGCCGGCCGCAGTGGAAATATTGCCGAAGTCAAAAGAGAAGGGCGAAGAATTCTATTACAACGCTCCCTGGGCGCCGAGGTTCTTGCAGCCCTCGACGCAATGGCGTCACTTTGACGCGGCCTGCCCAATTAAGCCGCAGTCCTTTCCCGGCAGGATGAACCGCATCGACATCAAGTTACACGTCTTGACCCCGATCCTGAACGAATTGACCAGGCCGGTCGAGTCCGACGAGATCGTGGCTTCAAGTTGCCAGTTTGACGATATAAGAGTGGAAATTGTCAGCCTGCCTTCCAATCCCCTGGCGGAAAAACATCAAGTCTTCTAGTGCAAACCGCTTCTCAAATAGACCAAGCTTGGACTCTCATATATAATCCGCCTTTTGAGACTTCGAGTGAGCACTTTACTTTCCATATGCGGCTGGACAAGTGGTTGAAGGTATCGAGACTGATTAAACGCCGTACGGTGGCGCAAATGGCGTGCGACCAGGGTCGGGTGTACGTCAACGACCGTCCGGCCAAGTCCAGCCTGGTTCTCAAAATAGACGACGTCGTGCACCTGGAATTGGGCTCGCGTGCAGTCACAGTCAAAGTTCTCGCGGTTCCTGAAGGTGCCGTACCAGCTCAGGACGCATCTACCTTATATGAAGTAATGGAAGAGCTGCGCCGCCAGGCCGAAGTGCTGGAGTGGTTAGAATGACCGAGTCGGGCGACAAGTACCTGGCCATTGAGCTGGACGAGGTGAGCCGCGCTCTCGTGCGCGGGTTGGCAATGTATGAAGAAGTGCGTGGCGATCACGTCACCCTGGCCTATGCAAAAGATGGAGAAGCCTTCTCGCCTGAGTGGATACCGGGCGACAGACAGCTTGGAGATTCCATAGAGTTTGAAACACGGGGCTTTTCAGTCAC